>DATIBX010000748.1:0-29402 GCA_035457105.1 Pyrinomonadaceae bacterium | reverse complement strand
GCGCTGCAGGTTTGTCCATTCCCGCATTTTTTGTATCTTCAACAACTCCGATGATTGTGGCCCAGACCTTTGGATCAGCGAATCCAGGATTCACTCGACGTCCGATTGGACTGCCCTTCCAGAATCGTTTGGCGAGTGCCTGGTTAACCATCACCACGCGTTGCGCACTGTCGTTATCGTCCTGTGGTTCGAACGTTCGTCCCTCGATCAACCTGATCTTCATGGTTTTGAAATAATCGTTTCCAACGACGTTCCAGTAATCAACGTTCTGGGCTGGACCATCGGGAGTTTGCTGGTAGCCTTCAATTTCGGTGTCATTTGCGTTGATGCGACGAAGCGGAGGCACACCGCCGGCCAATGCGGCCGACGTGACACCGGGCATGCTCGCAAGTTTCTCCTGAAGCATGTTTGCAAATCGCCAACGGTCCGGGTTTTGATATTTCGAAACAGGGAGATTGACGCTGAAACTCATGACTCCACTGGGTTCAAATCCCGTCTTGACTTGTTGTAATTTCCAGAACGCACGAATCATCAATCCTGAACCAATGACCAGAACCACGGCGAGCGCAATTTCGGTTACCACCAACCCTTTGCGCAACGCCTGGCCACCACCACGAATGGCGCGTTGCCCTGCGCCGCGAATCCAATTCGCAAGATTTCGTTCGCTAACTTGCGCGAGCGGGGCAAGCGCAAAGAGGAAGACAGCCACGAACGATAATCCAAATGTGAAAGCCAGGACCAACCGATCAACACGAATCTCTCCGGTACGCGGTACACTGTCTGGCGCGAACAGCAACAGAAGCTTCAACCCGAAATAGGCAAGTAAGGCGCCCACCGTTGCCGCAAACAACACAAGCACAAAGCCTTCCGCAATAAACTGTTGGACCATGCGACGCAAACCCGCTCCCAAAGCCAAGCGGACTGCAAACTCTCTGTGTCTCGCTTCGGCGCGGGCGAGCAGCAGATTAGCGACGTTGACACAGGCAATGAGCAACACAAAACCGACCGCTCCCATCAACAACAACACCGCCTGACGCGCTGAACCCACGACGTCTTCATGCAGTCCAACCATGACGATGGGATGTTTTTCGGGATTCAGTAAATGCTGTGCTCGACTGGCGCTCTTCCAGCCAGCCATCAAACTGGTCAATTCGCTTTTCGCCTGTTCCTGGCTGACTCCGGGTTTTAAGCGTCCAATGACCGAAAGAAAGTGCGAACCCCGGCTGCCAGGATTTGCGGGATCAAATTGAAAAGGAAGAAGTACTTCCACCTGGTCGTTGCTTCCCGGAGGAAATGCAAAGTCTTTAGGCATCACGCCAACGACTGCGGTGGATTGGGAGTTGACGAGGATCTGTTTACCAATGATGTCGTTTGCTCCACCGAAAGCACGCTGCCAGAGACCATAAGAGATCAAAGCGACGTTTGGTCCACCATTGCGATCTTCTTCAGGAGTAAAATTGCGACCAAGTGCCGGCTGTACACCGAGGGTATCGATCAAGCCTCGGGTGATCGCCGCAGAAGTCACGCGCAATGGCTCGCTATCGGTGCCGATGTTTTGTCCACCGGGAGCCCATGCACCGATTGCCTCCCACGACTTGGCCTCGTTCTGGATATCGAGCAGTTCTGGTGGCGATAACCAGAACTTATTCAACTGCATCGTCGGAAATTCGCTATAGATACGGACTAGACGATCTGGCTCTCGGAATGGCAGGGGACGCAACAAGACTCCGTTAACCACGCTGAAGATGGCGGTGTTGGCGCCTATACCCAAAGCGAGCGTCAGTATTGAAACCACGGTAAAGCCGGGATTCTTACGCAGCATTCGCAGCGAGAATTTCACGTCCTGAAAAAATTTTTCCAGCATAGGACTCCTTTAAGGCCTTTAAGCCTTTGGTCTTGGGCCTTTGGTCTTGGGCCTTCGGTTTTTTGGTGTTCTTTGGGTTAAGAATCCAAAGACCAAAGTTCAAAGGCCAAAGACCATCACTCATACCTCAGTGCCTCGAGCGGATCTACTTTCGTCGCCCGTCGCGCGGGCAGATAGCAAGCCAATAAGGCAACTGCAAACAACACCGCACCAGCCACTACGAAGGTCACGACGTCGTATGTTTGGACCTCGAATAAGAGACTTCGCAGTAAGCGCATCAATCCCAGTGCGGCCACTGCTCCGACTGCCACCCCGACTAGCGCGAGAAAGACACCTTGTTTTAGGACCATCTTCAAAATGTCAGAAGCTTGCGCTCCCAGGGCCATGCGCACGCCGATATGTCGCGTCTGCTGACTAACCGAATACGAAACAACGCCGTAGATACCTATAGACGACAGCAACAAAGCCAGCGCTCCAAAAACACTCGTCAGCACGGCCGGAAAACGACGCATTGCTGCAGCCGGTGAATCGGAGATGAGTTGGTCCATTGCTCGCACATTGAACAAGGCTACTTCCGGCTCGAGGGCCTTGGTCTCATCGCGGATCGTTGCGGCCATCGTTTTGGGATCAGCCGTTGTTCGCACCACAAGGCTGGTAGCTGGAGATGGATCCTGACGATAGGGATAGTAGATGACAGGCTTTAGCGCTTCATCTAATCCGGTAATCCGCAGATCTCCAACAACTCCGACAATCAGCTCCGGAGGCGCATTGATTCCGGTATAAACCAGGCGCCTTCCAATTGGATCGCGGCCAGCAAAGATTTTGTCGGCCATAGTCTTACCGATGATGACGACACCCGGGTTACCAATCTTGTCGCGCTCATCAAACATGCGGCCCGCCAAAATCGGCACCCCCAATGTTTGAAAGTAAGTTTCATTGACATCTCGAATATTTGCTTCGATCTCCTGGCCTGGCGGTGGAATTGGATCACCCTCAACGCTCACGCGAGTCGTATTTCCACCTTGCAGTGGCAGGATATTGACCATACCAACAGCGTTAACACCCGGGACTGCCTGAATCCTTTCCTTCAGCTGGTCCATAAAGAGATTAAGCCTGCTGTCTTCCGTATACTTGGTGCTGGGCAATACGACAGTCATGGTCAGAACGTTCTCAGGATTGAAGCCAGGACTCGTCTGCAACAAGCGCATCAAGCTCTTGAGCATGAGACCCGCCCCCACGAGCAAAACAACAGCCAGCGCTATTTCAGTCATAACGAAAGCGCTGCGGAGTTTGTTTCCAGCTCCTCCGGCGGTATTACGGCCTCCCTCTTTTAAGACTTCATTGAGAGCAAGACGAGATGATTGGACCGCTGGAGCAAGACCAAAAACCAAACCAGTCACGAGTGATAACAGGAATGAGAAGGTGAGAATGCCCGTATCGATGCGAAGCGTCTTGAGAAATGGAAGTGAGTTGATTTGTCCATCGGGCACTAGCGAAACAAGAGCGCCAATTCCCCAGTAAGCCAACAACAGCCCCAACAAACCGCCACCAAGCGACAATAAAACTGATTCAGTCAAAAGCTGCCTGATGATTCTCCACCTGCTTGCTCCCAGGGCGGCCCGAATCGCAACTTCCTTCTGCCGAGCGAGTGATCTTGTAAGTAAGAGTCCGGCAACATTCGCGCAGGCTATCAGCAGTACAAAGCCGACCGCCGCCAGTAAAACAAACAGCACCGGTCTTACTCCCCCTACGATCTGTTCCTGTAGAGGAACAATTTTAAGATTAGTCCCGGCGTGTGAGTCGCCGTACTGCTGTTGGATACGACCGGCGATCACGCCGAGCTCACCCTGCGCTTGGGCCATAGTGACTCCCGGCTTTAATCTGGCAATCAGATTTGAGCTATGCAGAAAGCGCCGGCTGAGCTGCGCCTCGTTAGGCTGATATGGTCGCCAAAAATCTGCTGGCCTGAACGCGAATTGAAAAGTGTCAGGCAGAACACCGATGACTGTAAAGCTTTCACCATTTAGATTCACCGATTGGCCCACGACTTTGGGATCACCACCAAATCGCTTCTGCCACGTCGCATAGGTGAGAACCGTAACCTTTGGCCCACCAGGTTTGTCGTCTCCCGTCTGAAAAGTTCTCCCGAGAACTGGCTCAACTCCAAGCACAGAGAAAAAATTTGCCGAAGCTGATGGCGCAAAGACTCGCTCAGAATCGCCTTTGCCACTCAGAATCGCGCCGCCGCCCGTGTAAGCGGCAATCTCACAAATCTGATTCTGTTGGTAGTCCTGATAATCGGGATAAGAGAACTCTCGCTGACCAAACTGTTGCTGTGGTGTGGTTTCAAATAGGTGATAAAGGGCTTCTGGCGATCTGTACGGCAATCCCTTGATGAGCGCTGCGTTCACCACTGTAAAAATTGCTGTCGAGGCTCCGATCCCAAGCGCTAGCGTCAAGACATTAACGACGACAAAGCCTGGCCTCTTTACAAATGTGCGGGCAGCGTACCGTAAATCTTGCAACAATTTTTTCATTCCAAATTCTCCTGGCTTTTATCCTTCGTCATTTTTTACTCGTGTCTCAGAGCAATTAAGGGATCGACTTTCGCTGCCCGGCGCGCTGGTAAATACGAGGCCGTGAGTGCTGTGGCCGCCAGTATCAGCGCTGTTAAAGCGAATGTCGGCAGATCTCTTGGCGTCACCCCAAAAAGTAATTTGGTCATCACCCCACTTAAGAAGAACGCTGCTGTCAACCCTAATGCGATTCCAGTCAAAGCCAACCCAACGGCCTGTTTAACGACCATACTCACCACATCACGAGTCTGGGCACCAAGAGCCATGCGGACCCCAATCTCATGCGTTCGTTGAGCGACTGAATAGGAGATCACTCCGTAGATTCCCAGGCACGCGAGCACCAGGGCGAGCGTGGCGAAGATTGCGATAAGAAATGTCCGAAAGCGCGTTTCCGACAACGCAGTCGCGAGTCGCTGGTCCATAGTCGCGACTTCAGCAATCGGCAGCTGAGGGTTCATCTGATGCAGCTCGTTGCGAACCGCCCCCGTCAAAACTAATGGATCAGTAACGTCGGTCTTGATAATCAGTGCCGTCTCAGATGCCGGCGCTTGTTCTGTGGTGAGATAGATGGCTGGTTGGACCGCCTGGGCTATTCCGTTATATCTAACGTCCGCCACCACACCGGCAATCGTGTGCCAACTTGGTTCCTTGTCGTTTCCTAGATTAATTCTCTTATTTACCGGATCAGCCTCGCCAAAAAACTTCCGTCGGAATGTTTCATTGATGATTACCACCAGGGGCTTGTCCGCCTGGTCAGTCGGTTCAAACAGGCGGCCGCGCCGTAACGGAATATTGAAGACGCCAAAATACTCCGGACTGACGCGGATGAAGTAAGCAATCAAGGGCTCGTCGGTTGGCCTTTGCGGTTGGCCCTCAATCGTGAAGCCCGAAGAGAAATCTGATAAGTCAGGTGGTAAGCTCGCACCAACGGCAGCATCACGTACACCCGGAAGACTTTTCACCCTCGCAAGCAGTTCCGAATAGAAGGCACGAACCTGTTTATCGTCCGTGTATTGCTGATCGCTTCTCACCTGCATCGTCAGCAGCCTGTCAGGATTGACGCCAACATTGACGCGCTGCAATTTCCAGAGGCTCTTGATCAGCAAGCCGCCCCCGACGAGCAACATAACCGCTAAGGCCAATTCGGATACAACAAGCGCGTTTCGCCAGTAACGTTTACCGAAGTTCTCAGTAGTATTCCGGCTTGCATTTCTGAGTTCTTGATTGAGATTCTGTCGCGAGGCTTGCAACGCGGGAACAATGCCGAACACTCCACAGGTAACCAGCGACACCAGCGCGGTCCATCCCAGTACAACCGGATCGATGCCAGTTTGATCGAGCCGCGGAATACCCGGCGGCGCAAACTTGACGATCAGCTTAATCGCCCAAACAGACAACAACGCTCCCGCAACGCCACTAATAACGGCGAGTAACAGACTTTCGGTCAGCAACTGACGGATTATGTCTTTTCGCCGGGCGCCGAGCGCAGTCCTGATCGATATTTCCCGCACGCGTGAAGCCGTCCGAACCAGCGTGAGATTGGCAACGTTCACGGCCGCGATCAGCAGTACAAGCGTCACTGCAACCAACAGCGCAAGCAAGGCGGGACGAATATCTCCGACCAGATACTCTTCAACTGAGAGAACGTTGAAATTAAATTTACCGTTATCGAAGCTGGACTGGGCCAATCCAGTGTCGGCGACCGCCTGTTGAATCGTCACTCCTGGTTTCAATCGTGCTAATCCGGAAATAAAATACGGGCCTCTTCTGGTTGGTGGTGGTAACTGGCTGACTCGCCACATGGCGACGTCCTCGGAGGGATAACGAATGCTGCTCGACATTACTCCCACGATGGTGGTGCTCGATCCACTAACATTGATCGAGCGGCCCACCACATTTGGATCGGCTCCAAAATGAGTGCGCCAGAATTTGTCACTGAGAATTACAGATGGTCCAACTCCAACCTTTTCGTCTGCTTGTTGAAAGTCACGTCCCAATTGAACGGGTGCGCCCAACGTCGAAAAGAAATTTGAACTAACAGTAATGCCTCGGACTTGCTCAGCACTGTCGTTACCGACGTAAGTGAAGACTCCGTACTGGAAACCAGCGATGCTTTCGAAGACGTGTGATTGAGCCCTCCAATCGAGGAGGTCGGCATAAGACAATGGGGTGAAATCACCTCCGGCCGCTTCCGCGCCGTGGTGCCAAACCATGACGAGCTGACTCGGATCTCTGAGAGGAAGTGGCTTAAGTAGGACTCCGTTCACGATAGAAAAAATCGCTGTATTAGCTCCAATGCCAATCGCCAGGGTAATACCGGCAATCAGAGCGAACCCGGGTTGTTTGTAGAGGCGCCTTAGGCCATAACGCACATCATTCAATAAAGCTTTCATGTCGTTATACCTCCGTCAAAAATAAGATGCATTGCGAAACACTAATCGCAACGCAAGGCCTCGAGTGGATCAACTCGCGTTGCCCGTCGCGCCGGTATCAAACAGGCAAACAACGCCACCAGTAACAACAGCAGTCCTACGACTGCGAAAGTGATTGGGTCAGTTGGTCTAACTCCGTACAATAGATTGCTCATCAATCGAGTCAGTCCCCATGCGCCGGCCAGCCCAATCGCGATCCCGACAATCGTGAGCCGCAGACCCTGGGCGATGACCAGCAACAAAACACTTCCTGGTTGTGCTCCAAGCGCCATACGGATCCCGATCTCCTGCCGTCTCTCAGCGACGGAATACGAGAGCATTCCGTAAACGCCTACGAGCGTGATCAAAAGCGCCACCCCTCCAAATATTCCAAACAACATGAGAGTGAAGCGACGCGCATCGAACGCTGACGAGAGTACCTGTTCGAGAGTCTCAAAACTGGACGGTACGTCAGCTCGCAATCCCTGAACTGTTGAACGGAGCGCCGGGATGAGAGCCTCAGGATCAGTTTGGGCCCGCACTACAATCGACAAACGCGCCACCTGCCACCACTGCGGTCGTTGCAGTGAAAAAGCGTAAACGGTAGGTTGGACCTCACGTTCCAACGTCGATCGGACATCGCCGACAACACCCACGATCTGCAACAGGCGTTTATCGGTATCCATGTTGCCGAATTGGATTCGTTTTCCAATCGGATCTGCACCGCTCCAATACTTTTGAGCTAACGACTCGCTGATTACGGCAACGTGTTGTGAGTTGACTGTGTCTTCCGAGCCAAATAGTCGACCCTTAAGCAACGGGATTTTCATCGCTGGAAAATAACCGGCACTCGCGATGCGATACTCGGCCTGCCCGGGCTGATTCAGATCGTTGTTGATCAAAAAGGTTCCGTTTGAGCCACCGTTGAGCGGCAGCGCATTGATGCCGCCGACAGACATAACTCCGGGCAGTTGGCCCACGCGGTCCAACACTCCCACGTAGAATTGACGAATTCTCTCGTCCTCTTCGGGTGTGATCGTGGTGGGCAGGCTGAGAGTCATGACCACGGCACTTTGAGGTGAGAAGCCCGGATCGACTTTCATCAAATTTAGAAAACTGCGTGCGAGCAGGCCCGCTCCAGCCAGCAAGACGATCGTTAGGCCAACCTGACCCGTAACCATGGCCCCGCGGAGTCGATGGCCCACGCCGACCTGACCGCGACCTCCACTCTTTAATCCTGAGTTCAAGTCATGACCAATGTTTTGGAAGACGGGAAGAAAGCTGAGAACGACTGCTATCAAAATTGCCAGGCCACAAGCAAACAGCAGCACACGATTGTCAATCGAGATGGTGTTGACTCGCGGCAAGTTTCCATTGTCGAGCATTAACAAAAGGCGCAGACCCAAACTTGCCAGCAGGACTCCAGAAATGGCCGCGGGTATTGTCAACAGAACATTTTCGACCAGCAGTTGACGAGTTAGTCTCAAGCGTGAGGCACCGAGCGCACGTCGTACAACGAACTCTCGTTCACGTGCGGTTAACTGGGCCAGGAGCAGATTCGAGTAGTTCGCGCACGCAATCAGCAATAGCAAGCCAACGGCGCCCAGCAAAAGCCACAACCCTTGGCTAACATTGCGCGTGATAAAGGACTGCAGCGGAACCAGCGCAAAGTCGACGGCATCCATATCCTTGCCGTACGTCTCTTTTAACTGTTGGCCAATCAGACTTACTTCAGCGCCGGCCTGTTCAATTGTAATTCCGGGCCGCAGACGACCAATTACGGGCCAGTTATGAGCAGTTCGTGACGTATTCCCAGGCTCGGCGTTCCGGGTCATCCAAACTGCCGTATCCGCTGGATAATCAAAGCTCGGAGGCATCACTCCGACAACGTTACAAGCAACTCCATCAATGTTGATCTTCACGGAATTCAAATCGCTTCTGCCGCCGAGCGCCTTCTGCCAGTAGCCGTAACTTAGAACCGCGGCCACTGGACCGCCAAATTGTTCCTCTTCGGGTTGAAAGGATCGGCCACGCAGAGGTTGCACACCCATCGCTTTGAAGAAATCCCCTGAGGCATACGAGATATTGACTCTTGCCGCTTCGCCCGGACCAGTCACGACGAGGGGGAAACTTCCGGCAGCAATCGCGAGCGCTTCAAAGCTCTTACTCTGCGCACGCATGTCTTCGAAGTTGGGCTCGGCAACTCGAACTTGATTCCCTTTGGCGTTGACCTCGCGAAGTAGGACCAGGCGTTCGCTTTGCGGGTAAGGCATCGAGCGCAGCATTAGTGCGTCGACTACTGAAAAGATAGCTGAGGTGGCACCAATTCCGAGACCAAGTACCACGATGACTATGATGGAGAAGCCCGGCCGTCGCAGCAGACTTCTGATGCCGTAGCGAAAATCTTTGATCAGAGTATCCATATCTATTCGTATCGCAACGCTACCAGGGGATCGACTTTCGTTGCTCGACGGGCCGGGATGTAGCAAGCAATCAGTGCCACAAATTGCAGACCAATCGCTACTGAGGCATAAGTCGCAAGATCAGTAGTCTTAACCTCAAAGAGAAGCGTGGTCATCAGCCTCGTCAAAGCAAATGCGCCGCCCAGACCAATCGCGACACCTATTAGCGCCAGTGTCATTCCATTTCGAATAACAAGCTTCAGCACGTCATAGGCCTGAGCGCCAAGCGCCATCCTTATTCCAATTTCGTGGGTGCGTTGCCGCACCGTGTAGGTCATGACTCCGTAGATGCCGAGCACCGCAAGGATCAGCGCCACCGCTGCAAAGACTCCAAGTAACACCATGTTGAAACGCCGCGCAGCTATCGAGGTGTCAACCAGTTGGTCCAACGTTCGTGTTTGCCAGATCATCTGTGCCGGATCGAGCGACGCGATTGCCGATCGAAGGTTTGCCACGGTTGCGGCCGAGTTGTCTGTAGTAGTGCGTACCACCAGATTCATCCGGCGGTAGGGCGCCTGCGCAAAGGGCACATAGAATTCCGGCTCAGCTGCGGCATCTAATGCGATGCGCCGGGCATCTCCGACTACACCGACAATCTCGATGGGCGGTTGTTCCGGATCGAGAATTAGTCGTAATCCGACCGGGTCTTCGTTTGGAAAATAAGTTCTGACAAAAGCTTCACTCACCAACATGACTGGCGGAGTTCCACTGCGATCCTGATCAGTAAAGGCTCGTCCTCGGCGCAACGGTATTTTCAACGCACCAAAGTATCCGGGACTCACCAGTGTGTAGTTAGCTTGTGCGTTCGTTCCGAGCGGATAAGGCGGCCTGCCTGCTACATTGAAAGAGAGCACGTCGATGTCGTTACTTAATAGAACGTTATTCACGACACCAGCGGCTTCTACTCCGGGTATGGTTCGCACACGCTCAGTCAATTGCTTGAAGAAAAGTGCCTGCTTTTCTTCCGAGTCGTATCGATCTCGACTGAGCGGGATATCGAGGGCGACAACTTTTGCTGGGTCAAACCCCGGGTCCGTGCGCAGCAGGTTCACGAAACTCTTCAGCAACAACCCGGCACCAACAAGCAATACAAGCGAGAGTGCTACTTCAGAAATAACGAGAAGGCTGCGGACAAAACTATGTCGTGGTCCAAGACTTGAACCGCGGGCTCCTTCGTTCAGCCAGCCAGTGAGATTCGGATTCGACGTGTGCAATGCTGGCAGCACACCAAACACAATGCCCGTAACTAGTGCGAGCGCCAGCGTAAACAGGAGGACATTAAGATCGAGACCGACTCGATCCACGCGTGGAATATTGCCTGGTCCAAGAGCAATCAAGAGCCGGGTTCCCCAACTCGCAAACATCAACCCAAGTGTTGCTCCGGCCAAAGATAGAAACAGACTCTCGACCAACAGTTGCCGCACTATTCGCCACCGGCTTGCCCCGAGTGCGTTTCGCACGGCAATCTCTTTTTGGCGTGAAGTAGCTCGCGCTAATAGGAGATTGGCAACGTTTGCGCATGCAATCAGCAACACAAACCCTACCGCGCCGAGTAGGATGAAGAGCGACGGGCGCGAATCTCGAGTTAAATCGTCCTTCAGGCCCGCTGCCGTCATGACGACGCCAGTGTTTGCGTCCGGGTATTGCTGCTCGAGTCGTTTCGAGATTGTGTCCAGATCGGCTTGAGCCGTCCCGAGCGATAGACCAGGCTTTATGCGTGCAACTACTCGATAGCTACGATTGTCACGCTGATCGCTGCCAGGCTGCGGGCGGTCATTCAAAGGTTCCCAAAAGTCCTGATGCTCGGTGCGAATCGGGTATTCAAAATCAGGCGGCATTACGCCAAGTATCTTGACGTTCGCACTGCGCATTCGGAGGAACTGTCCAACCACGTCAGGTCTGCCACCAAATCTGCGCTGCCAGAGCGAATAGCTGATAACGACCACTCCTGACTTCGGATGATCCTCTTCTACAGTAAAGACTCTACCGAGTAAGGGATTGACACCCATGACGGCAAAGTAGTCGGGCGTAACATCAGCCCCAAAAATGCGCTCAGACTCTTGACCGTCGGCATTTAGCATCGAGCCACTATTGAGGAAAGCGGCTACTGCAGAGAAAGTTTGAGTCTGTTCACGAAGGTCTTTGAAGTCCGGCCAGGAAAATGATCCCCGAGCGGCATTTGGTCCATTTCGAGTTCCCTGTCCCACCCTGACCAACTGTTCGGCCTCGGGAAATGGGAGTGGTCTAAGCACTACCGCATTAAGAACGCTAAAGATTGCAGTGTTGGCCCCAATTCCGAGTGCCAGAGTAATTACTGCGAGGATGCTAAACCCCGGCGTCTTCAGCAGCATCCGCAGTCCGTATCTAATATCGTTAATGATGGTGTCCATAAATGGTCTTTGGCCTTTGATCTTTGGTCTTTGGTCTTTGAAGTCTCGTAGATCTGAAATGTGGTTCACCTTCACAAAATCGAATGCAAAGGCCAAAGATATTTCACTCGTACCTTAAAGCCTCAAGCGGATCGACTTTCATCGCTCGTCTTCCCGGCAGATAACACGCGAATAAAGCAACCGCGATTACTAATGCCGAAACAATCACAAAAGTCAGGGCGTCCGTTGGACTCACCCCAAATAAAAGTCCCCTTAACAATCGCGTCGCAGCAAAGGCTCCCGCTGCGCCCAGGCCGACTCCAACCAACGCCAGTGCCAACCCTTGACCAATAACGAGCTTGAAGACATCCGAGCGTTGCGCGCCGAGGGCAATCCGGATCCCAAGCTCATGAGTTCGTTGGGCCACGGAGTAGTTAATAACGCCGAAAATCCCAATCGTAGCGAGGATCAAAGCCAATGCCGCGAACACTCCCAGCAGTAACGCGTTGAATCGTTGACCGGCTACCGACTGCGAAAAGATCTCTTCCATCGTGGTGACCGTTACCGGTTGATCTTTGTCCAGTAACCGCACTCGTTCTCGAGCGGCAGTGGCGAGTTGCATTGGATCAACAGAAGTTCGAATCATTACAGCGAGCAAAGTTTGTGGCTCTTGCAAATGAGATAAATAAATCTCGGGATTCGGCACTGTACCTAAACCTGTGTGATGGACATCACCCACTACGCCAACCACCGTTATCCAGGGACTTGAAATAATCTTCAGCCGTTTTCCGATCGGATCCTCATTGGGCCAGTAAAGCTTGGCCATGGTTTCGTTGATAATCGCGGCAGGCGCCGGCTGAGGGTCATCGAAGTGAGCTGGAAATGGTTGCTGGTCAAACCAACGCATCAGCGGAAGCGCAACTCGCGCGTCGCTATCGCTAAAGAACCTTCCCGACTTTAAAGGGATGTGCAACGTCTGGAAATATTCATTACTGACAGCGCGAGTAGCCGCTTGTTGTTGTTGGCCCGGTGGCGGTGCTGGCCGACCTTCGATGGCGAACGCTGACCAATTGTCGCCGGGACTGAGCGGTGTTTGAGTTGTCGCTCCTACACTCTCGACACCTGGCAAACCACGAAGTTCAGTAATCAACTCTTCGTAAAAAGCCCGTTGCTGCTGCGGCTCTTTATATCGTAGACCCGAAAGCCCCAGATCCAGACGCAGCACGTGATGCGGATCAAACCCTGGGTTCACTCGGACTAGTTGCACAAAGCTACGCAACATCAACCCACCGCTCACTAAAAGGACGACTGCGAGCGCAACTTCAATCACAGCCAGTGAATTGCCGATCTTTCGCACTCGACCACTCATCGACCCACGAGTGCCTTCACCTATCCATTGCGCAAGACGGGGCTCAGAGTTTCTCCATGCCGGTACAATGCCGGTCAATAGACCAGTAACGAGAGAGAAACCGAGCGTGGCGAATAGTACGCGAGTATCAATATTTACTTGGTTTAGTCGTGGGAGGTTAACTGCAGTAATTTTGCTAAACGCGTCTACCAGCCAGAAAGTGGTCAATAAGCCGAGGCCACCACCCATCAATGACAGGAGTAGACTTTCGATCAAACTCTGTCGCACTAAGCGCCATCGAGCCGCTCCGAGAGCAGTGCGAATAGCCATCTCTCGCTGCCGCGACGCAGCTCGAGTTAGCAAAAGGTTGGCGACATTCGCGCAAGCAATCAGGAGTACAAAACCAACCGCGCCGAGTAGAGTAAAGAGAGCAAGCTGAGCGCTGCCGGTAATATCCTTGTGAAGTGGAATTACCTGTACGCCATGACCAGCGTTGGCCTGCGCAAACTCTTGTTCAAGCTGCTTTGAAACCTGGGCCACGTCAGCTTGAGCTTGCTGAAATGAAACGCCTGGCTTCAACCGCGCGAGTACTTGATGGCTGTGCTTCCCAACTTTTTGGACCTCTCCGCGAAGATCGATCGGCAACAGAAGATCGGGCATCAGTTCAAGCGTGGGCATGACACCTACCACCGTGTAACTTTGATCGTTAAGCGTGATGTTTTGGTTAATTACATCAACGTCACTGCCGAAACGTTGATTCCACAACTTCTCACCGAGTACGACGACTTTGGCATTTGACTCGTCTTCACCGGGAAGAAAGCCACGGCCGAGTCGAGGAGGAACACCAAGCACGTTGAAAAATTGAGAAGTGACATGAGCGGCAGTTAGACTGGCAGCGTCGCCTCTTCCAGTGAGATTTAGACCATCCGGTTGCAGCATCGTGATGGCTTCGAACGACTTTGCGCGCTCGCTCCATGCCGCGAACTCATGACCGGACACTGGCAGATTTGCTTCACCGGAATTGGCTCGTCGTTCCCAGACAATCGCCAGGCGGTCGGGCTCTTTGAATGGTAGAGGTCTAAGGAGGACGGCATTTACGACACTAAAGATTGCTGTGTTCGCTCCAATACCAAGTGCGAGTGTAATGATGGCCACGACAGTGAAGGTGGGCTTCTTTAATAAGACTCGAACTGCGTATTTTAGATCTCGGAGCATGTTTTCCTTTCCGACCTTTGCACTGCGGTCTTTGATCTTTGGTCTTTGGTCTTTGACCTTTGATTGAATCAACTGTCAAAGTCCAAAGCTCAAAGGCCAAAGTCCAAAGTCCAAACCCTCCTCACTCATATCTCAACGCTTTCAACGGATCGACCCGGGTCGCTCTTCGCGCTGGTATGTAGCAGGCAAGCAAAGCAACGAGTAGCAACACTCCGCCCACGACACCGAAAGTAAACGGATCGCTGGTCCCAATTCCCAGCAATAGACTGGCAAGCGCTCGGGTCACCAACAGTGAAATTCCGAGCCCCAGGCCGATTCCGACTAACACCAGTACCAATCCCTGTCCCAAAACCATTTTGAGAACATCTTGAATCTGGGCGCCAAGCGCCATCCGAATGCCTATCTCACGCGTTCGTTGCGACACGGCATAGGTCATCACGCTATACAAGCCCATCATTGCCAATAACAACGCCAGGGCCCCAAGCGCAGTACCCATGCCGGCGGCCAGACGTGGCCCCCAATAAGCGAACGACATGTTCTGCTCTGCTAACTGCAATCCATAAACCGGTACGCGAGGATCGACTCGTGCGATGTCAGCTCGAACGGCATCAGCTATGGACTTCATGTTGTCAGCAGAATCAGCACTGACAATGAGCGTCATTCCGGAAACGTATTGTTGGTACTCGGGGACAAACAGGTAGGGTCTTGGGTCTTCGTAGAGACTTTGGTATAGACCATCCTTCGCAACACCAATGATTTCGACGAGCGGTGAGCCGGACCACCAGTAGTGCAATCGCTTGCCCATCGCAGCTTGATCACTACCGTAAACTCGTCGCGCAAACTCCTGGTTAACAATTACCACTTGCGGCGCATTTGAGTTGTCACGTTCCGTGAAATCACGGCCCATGAGCAACGTTATTTTCATCGTCTCAAAGAATTTTGGTGCAACGACGCTGCGACCGACCGACATTCCCTGGTTAGGAGGAGGGTCGGGATCCCCTTCTTTTATGACCGGGCTGATTCCCGAACTACTATCACCAAGCAGCATGAATTCGGTGAGCGACGCTGCTCTCACACCCGGTTGTGTTTCTACTCGTCGGAGCAATTCCGCGTAGAAACGCTTACCAGCATCGGTTTTATAACCCAGCGCGCCGGGATCCAATTTCATTGAGACTAAATTTTGCGTGCTGAAGCCAGGATTGGTTTCGGTGGCCCGTTTCAAATTCTTGACGAACAGGCCGGCACAAATCAGGACGACTATCGAGATTGCTACTTGCGCAATCACCAGCACTCCGCGAATGTTGAAGTATCTTTTTCCGCCGCCCGATTGAGTTGGCCCAGAGCCCTTAAGTACAGCCACGAGATCCGGTCGCGATGCCAGTAGTGCGGGCGCGAGGCCAAAGATGAGGCCTGTCAATACCGTGACTCCAAACATCCACTTCAGCACACTCAAATCTGGACTGAAGTCCAGTTTTATAGGGTAAGGCAGGGGCGGTGTAGACGATTGGATTAGCGCCGATCCCCAGAAAGCAAACAACAATCCAACGGCGCCTCCGAGTAAAGCGAGAAGGATACTTTCCGTCAGTAATTGTCTGATGATGTGGAGCCGACCCGCGCCAATAGCGACGCGAATGCCAATTTCTTTAACCCGGGCGGTGGCTCGGGCGAGCATCAGATTTGCGACGTTTGCACAGGAAACCAGGAGAACCAGTCCAGAGACAATCAAGGCGATCAAAGACATGAATCTGAATAGACTGGCGATATCCAGGAATCGACCGTCCATTTCCGTTGTGACCAGGACATGCGTATCGGCGTTCGACTTTGGATAAAGGTTTGCAAGACTGGCCGCCACCGAATTGAGGTCAGCTTGCGCCTGACTCATGCTGGTTCCAGCCTTGAGCCGGCCCAGTAAACTGAGATTCGCCCAAGTGCGCTCTTTCTCCCAATCAGTCAGGCCGCCGTTGAACTTCGATTGCATCATCAACGGAACCCAAAAATCCTGGCGGATTGCGAACTTCACCCCTTCAAACTTCTCCGGGCCGACGCCAACGACCGTAAACGGTGATCCATTCATGTAAATGGTTTTGCCGACGATCGACGGGTCCGAGTTAAAGCGACTACGCCATAGTTCGTTTCCGAGGACCACTACGGGACTGGTGTTTTGCGTGCGCTCCTCTTCGGGCAGAAAACCGCGGCCCAAAATCGGCTTAACCTCGAGCACGTCAAAGTAATTGCCGCTGACCATTTCGCCCCACGCAATCTCAGCCCGGCCTCCGGCAGTTGAGTCGGTGGCGTTGCTATTGCTGATCCCGGCTGAAGTCATTTGCCAGGCGATCAGTCCAATCAAACTCTTATTCTGATTGCGCAAATCAAGATAATTGGCGTAGGAGAAGCCGCCCCATGAATCAATACTCTTTCCGCTGCCCCAGAATGTCGCGACCAGTTCGTTTGCTTTCGGCACCGGTAATGGTCGCAAAATGATTCCGTTAACAGTGCTCAAAACAGCTGTGTTGACACCGATCCCCAACGCTATTGTGAACACTGCAACAGCGGTAAAGGCGGGTCGTTTCAGCAGACCGCGCAACGCGTAGCGAATGTCTTTCAGGATGGTTGTCATGTTCTCTCGGTCTTTGGACTTTGGTCTTGGACTTTGGTCTTCAAGTTGAACGGTCAAAGGCCTAAGGTCAAAGCCCAAAGATCCCTCACTCGTATCTGAGCGCCACTAGTGGGTCGACTTTTGTTGCGCGTCGCGCTGGGATGTAACAAGCAATCAACGCAACCAACAGCAGCACGGCGGTGATCGCAACAAATGTCACCGGGTCGGAGGCACTTACCCCGAACAAAAGTGACCTCATCACTCTTAACAAAGTGAACGCAGCGGCGAGACCGATCACCAACCCAACCAGGATTACAATCAGGCCTTGCCGGAGAATCATTCGCAAAACATCTCCCACCTGCGCTCCCAGGGCTATTCGAATTCCTAACTCATGTGTTCTTTGAGAAACGGTATAAGCCGTTACGCCGTAAATCCCAGCTGCTGATAACAGCAAAGCGAGACCACCAAACAAACCCAACAAGAAAAGGTTAAAGCGAGGCTGAGTTATCGACTCGCTGACAACCAGGTCCATCGCGCGGATGTCGGTAACTGGTACCGATTTATCTATCTGGTTAATTACTTGTCTGAGCGATCCCGTAATGCTCTCAGGCTCTACACTGGTCCTGATTACAAGCGACATTGATGGAAACGAATCCTGATAAGAGGAGAAGTACACTTCCGGCACGGGCTCGTCTTTCAGCTCGAGACTTCGGACATTACCGGCGAGGCCGACGATCTCAAACCAAACAGGCTTGCCGTTCTCAGTGCGGCCAAAGTTGATTCTCTTTCCCACCGGACTTTCACCGGGGAAATCGCGGTGGGCCAATGCCTGATTGACCATCACTACTAATGGCATTCCGGCCTTGTCGTTTTTACTGAAGGGCCGTCCTTCTACAACCGGAATGTTCATCGCGCGAAAGTAGTCAGGACTAATATTCCGATAATTCGCGGGAGGCCATTTATCTGGGGTAGTTACCTCGCGCCCTTCGACTCGAAATGCGAGTGTTGGACCTTTACTTAGAGGCAGCGTATTAATGCTACCTACAGCTTGAACTCCAGGAATCGTTTGGACCTCGTCAAGTGCTTTGTCATAGAAGGCGAAGTAAGCGTCGGGATAGCTCATGCCTGACGGCGCGAGTTTTGCCGTCAGTACATGTTCAGCAGTAAACCCTGTATCGACCGCTTGTAAGTGGAGGAAGCTACGAAACAAGAGTCCCGCTCCTGCCAACAAGACAACGCAGAGTGCAACCTCCGACACGATCAGCACCTGACGCAATCTGCTCCGACCTGGACCAGCTGAAGCTCCGCGGCTAGTTTCCTTCATCGACTCCTGAACGTCTCCACGCAGGAATTGAAATGAAGGCGCCAGCCCAAAAAGAATTCCTGTTAAGACGGAAGCTGCAAAGGTGAACGCCAATACACGCAAATCGATATGAATTTCCTGAAGGCGTGGGAAGTCCGTCGGCAAGAGACGCGTAATCAAGGCCACACCCCAGAAAGCGATCAATAATCCAAATAAGCCGCCAACGAGGGCCATCAGCGTGCTCTCGGTCAGCAGTTGACGAACTACGCGCCATCGTGAGGCTCCCAACGCGGAGCGTATGGCCATCTCTTTTTGGCGCGAAGCTCCCGTCGCTAATAAAAGATTGGCGACGTTTGCGCACGCGATCAGCAATACAAACGTAACCGCACCTAGCAACAGCCAGAGTAGTTTCGAGTTATCGCCGATCAAATGGTTCTGCAGTGAAACGACACGATTGAACCGCTTGTTGTTGGTGTCAGGGTATTGTTGTCGCAGACGGGCTGTGATGGTCTCCATCTCTGCAGCGGCTTGTTGCAGCGAGACACCCGGCTTCAACAACGCTACTGAACTGAGATATCCCATGCCGCGCGTTTGCGTAACATCCTGCCCACGAAAAAGCTCAGGCACTAAACGCAATGGCGGCAACCACAATTCAGTCTTATCCGGGTACTGAAAACCTGGCGGCGCAACACCAATGACTGAATACGTGCTGCCATCGAGCACCAGGTTCTTGCCTATCACATCCGCTTGTCCGCCAAACTGTCCTTGCCAGAGGTTATAGCTAATAACTACGACCGGAGCGTGACCGGCCTCTTCATCTGCCGGTACAAACAGACGGCCGAGTTGTGGTCCAACTCCGAAAACTTCGAAGAAGTTTGCCGACGTCGCCGCCATGTTTAAGCGGAGCGCTCGATCAGCGAGGGCGAGATTAACCGCGTCGTTTCTGATGGCCGCAAGATGTTCAAAGACGGTGTTCTGCTTTCTCCAGTCAAGAAAGTTCGCTGAAGTTACTTGCACTCTCGATCCCTTAGGATCGAGCTCCTGAATTGCGACGATCCGACTCGCATCTCTATATGGCAGCTTGTTCAACAACACGCTATTGACGACGCTAAAGATTGCGGTGCTCGCGCCGATACCAAGGGCCAGGGTGGCAACCACCAGCAAGCTAAAGCCTGGTTGCTTCAACAATCCTCGTAGCCCAAACCGAATGTCTTTCAATAGGTTTTCCATAACGTGTTTCCTAACTTGCGTTGTACGACCGCCTCGATCCCCGGGCTGAAAGCCCGGTGTGAATGAGAGAAAGACTCAAGATCAACGCCGGTCCTCATCGGTCAGACCGAGGCCAGTCACTCGTACTTCAACGCGACGAGTGGATCGACCTTGGTCGCCCGCTCTGCCGGGACCAAACATGCAATGGCTGCAACGATCAAAAGAATTAGCGAGACCAGGACCAGCGTTAGTGGATCGCTGGACGCCACTCCCACTAGTAAGCTCGACATGAATCTCAATACGACAAGCGAAGCGGCAATCCCCATGACCGCTCCAACGACAGCCAATCTCAGACCGCGCATCACCACGAGACGAAGGACATCGCCGCGACGAGCTCCTAGCGCCATTCTTAGACCGATCTCACCCGTTCGCTGTAGCACCAGGTTCGACATCAAACCGTAAAGCCCGATGGCGGCCAGCAGTAAGGCCAGGACCGCGAATGAACCGAGCAAAACCAAATTTAGCCGGCGCGGCGCAACCTTGTCCGACATCAACGCCGTCATCGAGTTCACGTTGTAGATTGGTTGATCCGGATCTATCGAGAGAACCTGGGCCCGGACTGGACCAGCGATACTGATTGGATCGATACTTGTCCGAACCACCAGACCTGTTCGTTGCGGTACGAGTTGTTTGTAAGAAACGTAGACGTGCGGCGCTGCTTCCTCATCGAGACCCGACTGATGAACATCGCTCACAATTCCTACCACCGTAAAGAAGGCGTCGTCGATATTGATGCGCCGGCCTAAAAGGTTTTCGCCAGCTCCATATTGATTAGCAAATGAAGCGCTAATGACCGTGACTTTTTGGCTATTAGACTCATCCGCGTTTTCAAACATCCGCCCCTGCTCAACCGCGATGCCCATCGTGCGAAAGTAGTTGGGGCTGATGATGCGGAAGTCTGCTAACGGAGCGTCGCTCAATCCTTTTGGTTCGGGCCTTCCCTCAATAGGAAAGATGTTGACATTGCGCCGGCCTGAGAGCGGCGGACTCGAGATCAACTCCGCGGCTTTAACTCCAGGCAAAGCAGCAATTTTTGCTAACGACTGGGTATAGAAATCAGAACGATGAGCCGGCTCAGCATATTTACTTTCCGGCAAAGTAACTTCCAGGCTGAGCAGGTTGTTAGGATCAAAACCGGGGTTCACTTGCTGCAGTTGCCAAAAGCTTTTAATCATCAACCCAGCTCCGGCTAACAACAACAAAGAGAGCGCCACCTCTGAGACTACCAAGGTGCTTCGCAGCCGCTGTTGGCCCGACCCAGAGGAGCCTCGGGTGTTCTCCTTGAGCGCGGTATTCAGGTCGACTCGCGAAGCCTGAAGTGCGGGAACCAGACCAAAGACCACGCCGGTTACAACTGAAACAACCAACGTGAACAGCAGCACCCAGGCGTCAACGCCGATTGATTCCACTCTTGGAATCTGGTTGGCCGCCAATTTCTGGATACCTGTGGTTAGCCATACAGCCAACAACAACCCGACTGCGCCTCCTGTAAGCGACAACAACAAACTTTCTGTCAATAACTGTCGGACGATGTGAATTCTTCGCGCACCCAATGCGAGCCGCAGGGCAATTTCACGCTTTCTGCCGGCTGCGAGTGCGAGCAACAGGTTAGCGACATTTGCACAAGCAATTAAAAGCACCAGAGCGACTGCTCCGAGCAACACGTACAACGCTGTTCGTTGCTGCCGGCCAACCTGCGCTGGAAGTGGAATAAGATTCACCAGGTGAGCACTCTGACTCTTTGACGACTCCTGAGCTCGAACAGTGGAGATGATTTCAAACTCAGCGCGCGCGCTGGCCCAACTTACACCAGGCTTAAGTCGACCAATCGTCAATAGGTTGTGGGCCCCTCGTTGCTGCTCGGCAATAAGTGAACGAGGCGTCCAGATTTCACCGGGTTTGTTGTTATTGATAGGTGCTGGATATTGAAAAGCGGCCGGCATCACTCCGATAACTTTGAAGTTCTGACCATCAAGAGAAATCTCTCTGCCGACGACGCCGGTGTCTCCGGCGAATCGACTCTGCCATAACTGGTAACTGAGAACGGCCACTCTGGCGCCAGTGTTGTCTTCATCCGCACTAAATGTGCGTCCGATTTGTGGTGCTACCTGGAGCGTCTCAAACAAATTTGCAGTGGCGCGCTGTCCTTCAAGTCTGACAGGATCGCTGACACCCGTGAGGTTGAAATTTGCTCGCTCTGAAGCTGCAATCCGAGCGAACGACTGGCTGCGCTCTTCGTAAGCTTTATAGTCGTCAGGCGAAAGTTCCACCTGGTCCACCTGTTTCAGTTTTTCCCAGATTACGACGAGCTGGTCTGAATCTTTATAAGGCAGTTTCCTGAGCAATACAGCGTTTACCACACTGAAGATTGCCGTGTTTGCACCAATACCAAGCGCTAATGCGATTACCGCAACGGCAGTGAATCCTGGACGCTTTACCAGGTTTCTCACTGCATACTGGATATCCTTAACAACTCGTTCCATGAATCTCTTCCTATTCCTTCCCTTACTCGTAACGAAGTGCTTCCAATGGATCGACCTTTGTGGCCCGACGCGCCGGCAAATAACACGCGACCATGCCGACCACAATCAAAACTCCGGCAACAATCGCAAAGGTCGCTTTATCCGTTGCTGCTACATCAAAGAGCAGACTCGACATTAATCTGGTCAGCGCAACTGCGCCGGCCAATCCGAGCACCACTCCGATTCCTACCAATGACATGCCGTTAACGAGGATGAGCCTTAGCACATCGACTGTTCGAGCGCCGAGAGCCATGCGAATGCCGATTTCCTCAGTCCGCTGCGTAACCGCGTAGGACATCACGCCGTAGATACCGATCGCGGCGAGCAGTAGTGCCAGTCCAGCAAAAACAGTCAGTAACGACATGTTGAAACGACGTGCGGCAAATGAACCGGCCGCAACGTCATTCATCGTCTCGAGTTTTGTTACCGGTAATTGTGAATCGACTTTCCATATCTCCTGCTTAATAGCTTGTGACATCGACGCCGGATCCGCTTGAGTACGAGCTACGACGGACATCCAACGCTTCCACGGAGCAATCTGGGTATATGGAGAGTAGAGAGCGGGCTCCTCGGGCAAGTCGAGACCGAAATGTTTGACATCACCCACTACGCCGACAATCGTGATCCATTCGATATCGGGGTTTCTGGCCCAGCGAATCCGCTTGCCGAGTGGGTCCTCGTTCTTGAAGTACTCGTTGACTAAAGCCTGATTGGCAATTCCCACGAGCGGCGCTTTGTCGGCAAAATCCTGTGACTCAAACTGGCGGCCGGCGCGTAGTGGAATCTGCATTACCTTGAAGTAGTCACCGATGACGCTACGAGTCTCAACACTTGGCTCGTCACCAGCGGCGATCGTAGGTCGACCGTCAATAACAAAGTTGTGATTGAGTGAGTCGCCGCTCAGCGGAAGTTCGCTAACCATCGCACTCTGAACTCCGGGGAGCGAGTTGATGCCTGCCAGAACCTGAGTGCGAAAACGCGTTTGTGGTGCAACTTCTTTATAGCGAGTCTCGGGCAGTTCAACTCTCATCGTTATTAAGTGACCTGGGTTAAATCCCGGTTCGACAGAACGCAATTTCCAAAACGTCTTAATGAGCAGTCCCGAACCAACCAACAACACGAGTGCAACGGCGAGTTCGACTACAACAAATGCACTTCGCAGTCTTTGTCGAGCACCACCGGCAGTTGAACTGCGGCCTCCTTCTTTTAGTGCCTCGCTAACACTGCGCCTTGATGCACTCCAAGCTGGCAGCAGACCGAACAACAGACCAGTGATAAGAGACACAGCGAAGGTGAAACCCAGCACCCGCTCGTCGACTCCAATTTCATCGAGTCGTGGCAGGTTCTCTGGTTTGAACGAAATAAGCAATTTAGTTCCCCAAATCGCCAGGAGCACTGCCAGGGCGCCCCCCGACAAAGAAACCAAAACACTCTCAGTAAGGAGTTGACGCATGAGTCGCCAACGACCGGCACCGAGTGCGCCACGAATCACAAACTCTCGTTCCCGTTCCGCCGCACGAGCCAACAACAGATTCGCGAAGTTTGCGCAGGCTATGAGCAGCACAAAACTCACTGCGGCAAACAAGATCAGTAGCGAACGACGTGATTCGCCGACGATTCGCTCATGAAGAGGAATTAGCACGCTTGCGCGATTTTTATTCTCAGCGGGAGTCTGCTCGGCAAGATTCTTGTCGATGAGTCGCATTTCAGCGCGCGCCTGTTCAAGCGTGACGCCGGCTGCCAGGCGGCCGTAGGTACGAAGGAAGTGCACGCCGCGGAAGTTTGCCGCTACGGGGTTCGACACGTGGACTGGTGTCCAGGCCTCGGTATTGTCGCGAGGAGAAACGAATGACGCCGGCATCACGCCGATAATCGTGTAGACATTGCCGCTGAGGGGCATTGTCCTACCGACGATTTGCGAATCGGCGTTGAAGTCTCTGGTCCAGAGCTTGTGTCCCAGGACCACTACAAAGGGCGCGCCATTCTTGTCATCGTCGTTGACGATATAACGGCCCAGAGCAGGCTTAACTCCCAACGTATCGAAATAGCCGCCCGTCACCTGCCCTACCTCAATCTGAATAGGTTCCGTGCCGGCCGTGTAAGCCAATGGCTGGCTCACCATTCCGCCCAGTCTGCTGAACGTCTTCGTTTGTGCTTCGACATCGGCCAAATCAGGAGCGGACTGATTCGATCGAAAAGTTACCAGACGCGCCGGATCCGCATACGGAAGTGGACGTAACAGGACTGAGTTGATGACGCTGAAAATTGCTGTGTTGACACCAATCCCGAGGCCGAGCGTAAGGATCGCGATCGCAGTGAACCCCGGTCTTTTCAACAGAGTGCGTATCGCATACCGAACGTCTTTCATCATGCTGTCCATCGTCGTCTCCTCACTCGTAACGAAGCGCCGTCAACGGATCCACGCGTGTCGCTCGACGGGCGGGTATGTAACAGGCAATCAGAGCAACTACTCCGAGTACGGCAGCCAAACTCACGTAGGTAATGATGTCAGTCGCTGTAACTCCAAATAGCAGCGTCCGCAGCAGTCGAGTCACAACCACAGCAGCCAACAATCCGGCGGCGAGTCCAATACAAATCAAGATCAGACCCTGGCGTAACACCCACTTCATGATGTTTGCTCTGCTTGCACCAAGCGCTACCCGAATGCCGATCTCTCGAGTGCGCTGGCTCACTGAGTACGCCATGACGCCATAGATACCGATGCTCGCCAGCAGCAAAGCCAGCACACCAAAGAGGCCGACCACCTGAACCGCGAAGCGTCGTTGAGCGAGTGAGTCAGCCACCACTTCATTCATCGTCCGCTCTCCAAACAGCGGCAAGTTTGGATCAACCTGTTGGACTTGTTCTCGCAAGGAGCGGATCAGACTGGTGGGAGTGGCTTCGGTCTTCAGGTAAACCGCCATCGCATAAGCTGGGTTTTGGAGTATCGAGAAGTAAAGATGCGGCTGGTCGGCCTGTTCAAAACTATCTGTCTTGATATTTCCAACGACACCCGTAATTGTTAACCAGGGGGCGTTTGAGTTACGGCCACCTCTGCGAACTCGATGACCGACCGGGTTCTCGTTTGGGAAATATTTCCTGGCAAAGGCGTCGTCAATCACCGCCACCGGTGTGGTTTTTGTGTCGTCGCCTTCGTTAAAAGCGCGCCCGCTCAGAACCGGGGTGCCAAGCGCTGTGAAATAGTCAGAGCTGACCGCCGACACTTGCGTCGTTGGCAGAGTGGCATCGATGTCGGCTCGATTCTCTATCGTGAAGGTATTGGAGTTATGTGGACCAACTAAGGGAACGCCATTGCCACTGCTAATGGCGGCGTAACGGACACCGGGTAATGCGGCTGTGCGACGAAGTACCTCATTTACGAAACCCGCACGGATCGTCGGATCTTTATAAGCATCCAACTCAGGATTATTCGGGACTGGCAACCAGATGCGAGCCATTAAAATATTGTTCGGATCGAATCCGCCGTTGACATTAAGTAGCCGGCCGAAACTCTTCAACAGCAAACCGGCGGCGATCATCAATACGAGCGACAGGGCAAACTCGACCACAACAAGTCCGCTGCGAAACCGTTGATGGGCCAAACCTGAGCCCGCTCCCAGTGTTCCTTCTTTTAAGTTAACGACCAGGTTTGGACGAGACGTTTGGATCGCGGGAACGAGGCCAAACAACAATCCGGTGACGGTTGAAATTAGAAAGACGAACCCGAGGACCGTGGGATCGATTTCGATTTCGTTTACTCGCGGAATCTCTGCCGGTAGAACGGCAATCAGCAAATGCATCACTGACGCGACCACTGCGAGAGCAACTAATCCGCCGATCAGTGAAAGCAATACGCTCTCAGTCAACAGCTGGGCGATGAGTCGTCGTCGTCCGGCACCCAGCGCCAATCGAATGGCCATTTCGCGTCGACGACCTGAGGCACGGGCCAGCATTAAATTTGCAATGTTTACGCATCCGATTAGCAGTACTAATCCCACTGCGCCTAATAAAACGAGCAGTGTCGTCTGAACATTCCCTACCAATGCTTCCTGGGCAGGTAATAGTTTTACCGCCCAACCTACTTCGGCTGGATAATCTTTCGGATATTGCGCAGCGAGATTGGCAACAAATGCATCAAGCTTTGCCTGTGCCTGTTTTACATCTAGACCAGGTTTGACTCTGGCAATCGCCCCCGGTAGAAATCGAGCCCCTCGGACCGTCGGTGACGGAAAAGGATTGGCGGAGAACCCTGCTGTTCCCCACATATCAGTTTCATTCCGCAAAGTTTTTCCCGGATGGCGAAAACCGGGCGGCATCACGCCGATAATTGTGTAGGCATCGGTGTCCGCGTAGACCTTGCGACCAAGAATGTTGGGATCGGCGGCAAACAAGCGGCGCCACAAACTATCACTGATAACTACTCCCTGGGCGAAACCTTCAGCCTTATCTTCTGGTCCAAAAACTCGGCCCAATTGAGCGCTGGCGCCAAGCAGCGAAAAATAGTTAGGACTGACGGCTAACAACTCAATCCGTTCCGGCCGATCGGAGCCAGTTAAGTTGGCATCTACAGGCCAGACAGCTGAAATTTGATCAAAGACACCCGATCGCTCCTGAAAATCTTTCAACTCGTCGACGGACATTCCAATGTCCTGAAGCTGCCGTCCTGTAAGGTCATCGCGCACGAGCACAATTTGTTCGGGCTTCGGAAACGGAAGAGGTTTCAGCACGACTGCATTTACAACGCTGAAGATTGCGGTATTGGCCCCAATGCCGAGACTGAGAGTCAATACCGCCACGAGCGTAAAGCCCGGTCGGTTCCGCAACATTCGTGCTGCGTAACGGAGATCCTGCCAAAAAGTATAGAAGCTCATAAAATCCTCTTACTCATGCATGGCTCATTCGTAACGAAGTGCAATCAACGGATCGACTCTCGTCGCTCTTCGGGCTGGAATGTAGCAGGCAAGTAGAGCGACGAGCGGAAGTGCCACCGCCACCAGCGAAAAAGTCAAAGGGTCACTTGGAGTTACGTTGAACAACACACTGGCGAGTACTCGCGTGAGAGCAAATGCCAGCAGCAATCCGAGCACCACTCCAATTGCTACTAAGACCATTCCTTGCCGCACAACAAGTTGCAGTACGTGGAAGCGTCGCGCACCCAAAGCCATGCGCACTCCAATCTCGTGCGTTCGCTGCGTCACTGAATACGACATGACCCCGTAAATACCGGTCGACGCCAGGACAAGAGCGATCAGGGAGAAAAGCGCCAGCAGGATCGTTCGGTAGCGCGGCGCGGAAACCGAGTTCCTGAGCCACTCATTCATGACTTTGACATCTGCTATTGGTTGATCTGGATCAATATTTTGCACTTCTCGTCGAACTGCAGCAGTCAACTTCTCAGGATCGCCTGTTGTACGAATCACGAGATTCATCCAGTTACCGTCGAAAGTGGGAAGGTACATTGCTGGCGAGGGATCTGTATCAAGCGCACGGTGGCGTACGTCACCAACGACTCCTACGATCTCAAAACTCTTTTCGCTCATTGCCAGCACAAGTCTTTTGCCGAGCGGGTCCTCGTTCGGAAAAACGTTTTTGACAAGCAAGTCGCTGACGATGATTACATTGGCGCTGTCACGTATCTCTTGAGGGGTGAAGTTACGGCCACGCAATAACGGGATTCGTAAAGCGCTAAAGTAACCATTGTTGACCCGTCGGAAGTCATCGTCGTAGGCGAAGGTTTCCGGGGTCACGCGGCCGTCAACCCGGTAAGGGATGTCGTTAGGCTGTCCGGTCATGGGTAGCTCACTGATGAAGCCGACACTTTCAACACCAGGCAAAGCCGCGACACGGTCTTCGAGTGTGGTGAAGAACTGGGTTGTCTTCTCTAACGATGGGTACTTCTTTTCGGGGAGCTCGAGTCGCATTGTCAGAACGTTCTGCGCCTCGAATCCTGGGCCAACATTTTGCAATCTGATCAGACTGCGAACCAGTAATCCAGCGCCAACCAACAGTACGACTGCTATAGCGCTCTCAATGATTACCAAAGCGGCGCGAGTGCGATTACGGCTAACACCTTCACCAGCTCCACGCCCTCCCTCTTTCAGGGAATCGGTGACGCTGAGTTTCATAGTTCGCAAGGCGGGTGCAATACCAAAAAGCAGTCCCGTTACGATTGATATGAGGAGAGTAAACCCGAGTACTGTTCCATCAATCTTTACGTTAGCCGTTGGCGGCAAGTTATTGGCGCTCAACGCTACTAGAAGGTCTATTCCCCACCTTGCGAGAACTATTCCGAGCACTCCCCCGGTGATTGCTAGAAGCAGGCTCTCCGTGATCATTTGCCTGATGATGCGAGTGCGACTCGCTCCGAGTGCAGTTCGCAATGCGATCTCTTTATGGCGCGATGCAGCTCTGACCAAAAGCAAGTTGGCAACGTTTGCACACGCAATTAGCAGAACGAAACCGACGGCAGCCAGCAGGATGAACAGGGTGGGTCGTGTATTGCCGACGAGTTGTTCCTTCAAATTAACCAGGCGAAGATTCCAGCCAGTGTTGGTTTCTGGATATTGCTCGGCCATCCGGTTCGCGACCGCATCTGTATCAGCTTGGGCCTGTGCCAGCGTGACAGCTGGCTTCAATCGTCCAACTGGTCTCAGAAAATGCGCTTTGCGTTGTTTCATACCAGGGTGATCGAAATTCATCGGCACCCACAATTCAGCATCCCGCGGGAAGCTAAATTGTTCTGGCATGACGCCGACAATCACAGATGTTTGACCATCGAGAACTATTGTTTTGCTCACGATGTTCGGATCTCCACCAAAGCGCTTTTGCCACAGCCTATAACTTAAGACTGCGACGTGATCATTGCCGGTCTTCTCATTGTCTAGTACGAACGTTCGGCCCAACAGTGGTCCCACACCGAGAGCTTTGAAATAGTTTCCAGTGACTGCTGCTGATACGAGTCGCTCTGGTTCTCCACTTCCAGTTAAGTTGATAGGGTTCGGAATTGAAAATGTCGCTGCGAACTCTTCAAATGTTTTGTTCTGATTTCGGTAATCAATGAAATCGAGAGGCGCGACACTTGCTCGGTTTCCTCCATTTCGAATGTTTCCCCATGCCCAGACGAGTCGATCAGGCTCGGGAAAAGGCAGCGGCTGAATCAGGACGGCGTTTACGAGACTAAAAATGGCAGTGTTCGCACCAATGCCCAGCGCTAACGCAACCAGGGCCACTGCGGTGAAGCCTGGACGCTTGGCAAAACTCCTCAATCCATAACGCAGGTCTTTGATTAATGAGTCCATGATTGTTAACCCTAGCTTTCACTGCTACTCGTAACGGAGAGCCTCTAAAGGGTTGATTCTCGTTGCTCTTCGTGCCGGCAGAAATCCAGCTACCAGTGCGACGACGAGCAGGATGACGGACGCAACAACCAGCGAGACCGGGTCGGTCGGCGAGAGGCCGAACAACAAC
>DATIBX010000747.1:0-19182 GCA_035457105.1 Pyrinomonadaceae bacterium | reverse complement strand
TCGCTCAATCTTTTCGCCTGTTAACTTGTTGAGGTAGTCACTGGCATAGATGACAGCCGTAGTGCCAACACAGTGCGAACGTACTGCGCCACTCATAATCTCCACCAGACAGGTTCCCCTTCTGCCTTGAATTTGAATGATCGTTTTAAGACTTTGTACTTAATAGAGTGATCGTCAAAGAGATCCGGATCACACCTAAAACTTGTTATGAGGAACGGCTGCGGAGGTACTTTGTCATTCGGAGGCTTGTACCTTCATCAACTCGTTCGAACTCAACTTCGTCCATGAGTGTCCGGATGAGTCTGAGTCCCCAACCACGGCGTTCCTCGGCTCCCTCGTCGGGCTCTGGCTTAGTTGTAATCGAGCCGTTTATGCCGACATTGGTTGGCACGATGCCGCGACTCGAGATTGTGATGACTAATTTATCACTTTCAACCC
The DNA here is from genome assembly GCA_035457105.1 of Pyrinomonadaceae bacterium. GTDB lineage: Bacteria > Acidobacteriota > Blastocatellia > Pyrinomonadales > Pyrinomonadaceae > PSRF01. Next base: position 18,744 of record DATIBX010000747.1, on the reverse strand, counting down.
GAAAACGCTGATAAATTTTTCGTTCCGGGCTAAAACTGTGCTCCGCGGCGTTGAGACAAGCCTCCACGATGGCGGTTTTAATCTGATTGATCGCTTCGGAACCGAAGTCCAGACGACGGGCCACCTGCTCAACCGCACTGGCAGCAATCAACTCATTCTCGTCTCCCATCGGGACGATCATGACAAATTCATCAGTGCCTTCAACCGGGGCTGCCGGCTGATTTTCGCCGAGTTGCGCGTTGATTAGCTCAATCTGGGACATACTGGAGCCAAACGCTCCCCGCTGCCTTATCAGCGCCGCCGCCTCATCTGAGAAACCTTCACGGGAAATCAGCCAGACCTGAGAGCGCCGGAAACTTAAACGGGTCGCGATGGATTCCAACCGATCCAGCCATAATTGGACGACCTCACTCGATACTTCGAGCTTCGACTCTATTTCAGCAACCAGCCAGATAATTTCATTGGCGTCGTTATAAATCGCGTCTTCGAAGGTGTGGGCTATAACGCAACGGTCGTCTTCGCAAACCTGACGCATGTCACTCTCGAACGCCACGCAACTCGCCACGTGAACTGTTTGTGGGAGTCTTAGCGTCTCGGTCTCTTTTTCCAATTCGGCCGGCAACTGTTCGGGGTTTAGCCCGCGGTACTTCTGGTTAAAGCGACCGTTATCAACCAGCACGGTGGGAATTCGCTGGCAGTCGAAGCGTTTCAAAAGATGACGGAGATCAAGCCGGCCCAGGCGTCGGTAGTGACGCGCCATCGTATGCGGGGCCCGCTTCAATGAGTCCGTTAACGCATCAGCAGCGACCAATGCTCGCGACTCACTGTTCACATCCAGCCGGTAGCGTACCTTTAGGTAGTCGTTCCACGCTTGTGGTCCAGATCCCGTCTCGATAGTGCCTTCGTTCCAATTGATGAACTCCTGAACATGCAAGCGATGCAAGATGTCTTCAAGTTCTTCAGCGTCAACACGCAGTTGTCGGCGCCATGTCTCAAATGATGAGGATTGGTCCTGACTGGCGATTGCTTCCCACAACAATCTAACCAGGCCTTGCCTGGTTTCGAGGCGTGGCGCAGCTTCTTCGAGCAAGTCACCAAAGTGGCGGTGGAGATGGCCCCCTAACAGTTCATCAACGTAGAGACGCTCGCAATCCAGATAGGAAATAAGAGCAACATTTCGCTCACGAGCAGCTTGCAAAAAAGTACTTATAAAAAATGGGCTGCCGGTGAATTGTTGGACCAGCAGATCTCTTACTTCTGTACTAATCGCGACGCGTTGCCTGCTTGCAACCTGCTCGACGAGTAGACTTGCCTGGTCAGCATCCAATTGCTCGAGGCGAAGAATATCTAATTTTTCAAAATCGACGTTGGCCTGGTGAGCGGCAGAAAGAATTTGTCGCCTCATCCCCGCAACGACGAAGGGAAAGCCACCTCGGGCGAAGACGCGCATAACCTCCGTACCGAGCACCACGACGCCATTAATGTACTCGGCTAACTGAGCACCATCCAGCATGACAAACGGCCGCCCTCGCACAGCGGGCACTCGTTGCGGCGCTCCAAGACAGAAACGTACCAGGGCCCGGTCGTCATTACTAAAGCGCAACCGTCCATACGAGGTGACCAGTTGCCGGATCCATGGCAGATCAGCGGGAGGTGCAAGATCCACGAGATCTTCTAACGTGAGTGACGCATAACACAACGAAGGCTCGTTGCGGCGGAAAGCAATGTATTGATGAAGAAAGGCATTCAGAAACTCGATCGCTGCGCTAACCGCAGTTGTCTCGTTTCTCGTAAAAGCAAAATATATCGGAATCACATCGGAGTGGAGGCTGAAGATCTGATCAAAGCTCTGACGCAGAAGTTCGGAAACCCCGGCAGAAGGTGCCATCAGTACCAGCATTCCGCGCTCGCCCTTATCGACGGTGGTCTGCTCAAGCAGTTTTCGTAATTCGCCCGTGCGCCCTATGAAACCTTCACGAGCGACGCGCGAAAGAACTCGGGTGCCGGATTCGTTTGGGTTAGCTCTCATTTGCGCTTGCACCTTCGGACCCATCTTTGTAGAACTCGATGCGGTCCTTTCCCAGGCTCTTCGCCTGATAGAGTGCTCGATCTGCTGCCGCAATTACCGTTTCAGCAGAATTGACGATGGAGGAAAAACTGGAGACGCCAATGCTGATGGTGACGTGCCCGTGTGGCTGTGACTTGCCGTGTGGAAAATGAGTGGTAGCGACTCTTTGCCGAATTCGGTCGGCAATCACGGCCGCTTCTGACGCGGTTGTCTGGGGCAGTAGAATGCAAAACTCTTCACCACCGTAGCGAGATGCTACGTCGGCAGCTCTCAACGCCCCTTTGAGGCAGTGCGCCGTGATTTGGAGAGCCAGATCGCCGGCCTGGTGACCGTTGTTGTCGTTATATGCTTTGAAGTCGTCGATGTCGATCATCAGAAAGCACATTGGAAATTCGGAGCGCTTCGATCGATTGACCTCTTCTGTCAAACGTTCTTCGAGATATCTTCGATTTGGTAAACCAGTCAAGGGATCCGTGATCGACATCAGCTGATAAGCGTTGGCGCGTTCCTGCCATTCCGCTTTTTCTAGAGCCAGGGCCACTTGTGGTCCAATAATTTCCAGCAAGCTCAAGTCAACCTTGTCGTAGCTGCGACCGCCAAGCTTATCCGCGATGTTCAACACACCAATCTTTCGTCCGCCAATCGTGATCGGAAAACTGATGAACGATTTGGTCTTGTAGCGACGCTCGGCGGGGGCAGGGGTTATTTCCGAACTGTCGACATCGTCGATGATCAAAGCCTTGCCCGATTCAATCACCGAACCCGAAACTCCCTCTCCGACTCGCATGTGCCCGACGGCGGCGGGATCCACACTCATTCCAATAGCTGCCTTGAGGACCAACTTGTTGGCCGGCTCATCGAAAACCATCAAAGAGGCTCGCTCAGAATCGAGTAGCTCTCTGGAGTTGCTGATGATCGAGTAATAGGTTTTTGTCGGATCTTCAGAGCTGATGCGCTGTAGAAATCGCTGCAGGGTATCGGTAAAGCGTGAACTGTGTTCCAACTCACCACGCAGTCGTTCAATTTCCAACTCCAAGGTTCGATCTGGCAACGGCGCGGCTTCAACGCGTACCAGTGACTCAGCTTTGGGAACGCTGGCGCCGTTCGCATGGACCAACAGATTAGCTGCGGCGCGAGGCTCCGAGCTAAACCGGCTCACCCCCTTCTCAACTCGTTCACTCAAGTCACGGAGCCGGTGTCTTTCTGCGAAGATGGTGTTAGAGAAAAAGCTGGGCGACTCTAACTCCTTTAGTTCACCGCTTCTATATCTTTCAACCAGTTGCTGATAATCAGCACCATTAACAAAGGCTCGCCCTCCGATAATTGCGAGTGCCCTGTTCTCTATTTGGACCGGCTTAGCAAAACAGAGAAGACCTGCGTGACATTTGTATTCAACGGTGTCATTCGCCTGGGTCGCCTTACGGTGCGCATCGCCGCAGAATGGATCACAACGTTTGCGATGTTGGGGAGAAGATTGAAAAGCTGCGCAAATTGAGTTGTTGTTCGACACTACGAGAGCAGGCGGCTGAGGGCCACTCACTAAGAGCATCGACAGGCCGAAAGAATTTGCGAGACCGTCCTGGAGTTCTGGCCATCCAGGTGGGGCATCTTCACGGTTTTCCTGTCCCCTTGAGGCACTGGGGGAGTTATTTGACATCCAGCATTTCGGGCTTGCTGTTTGGTCGTTTGAGTCTGGCTCGATCTGGGCAAGACTTATCTCAGCAGCCGTCTCTCAACTATCAAGTATAGGTTTCAAACGCATGTCCTACAACCACTTAGCGTTCTCTCAGCCACGAGTACAGGCACGCCAATGGGGCATGACTCTAGTGTTAAACGTCGAATAGGTTGCGTCTTTCACGATAGTGTGGCGATTTTGGCTATTCCTTAAATTTGTTGAGGACAAGTTTAGCCGATCAGCGAAAGCACATCCGAGGCGTGTTGGGATGCGAGTTGCTAGTTCACTACTGCGCGAGACCTGGAGCGTCACCGGGCGCGACGTTTTCGATGTATGGTTGTTGCGGACTGATTCTGATACACGCCGCAAAATGATTGGGCTTGATCTCCACTAACTGCGGCGCTACTTCGCGACATTTATCAATCGCGAAGGGACAACGAGTGTGAAATCGGCAACCCGACGGTGGATTTATCGGCGAAGGAACATCGCCCTCGAGCATGACGCGTTGTCGCGTAGCTTCGACTTCCGGATCGGGAACTGGCACAGCCGAGATGAGTGCCTTTGTATAAGGCATGAGAGGCTCGTCGTAAATGGTCTTGGCATCAGCTACTTCGACCAACTTTCCCAGGTACATTACTGCCACTCGATCCGACACATGTCTGACCGCTCGCAGATCATGAGAGATGAACAGGTAGGTCAGATTCTTCTCGCGGCGCAAGCGCTCGAGCAGGTTCATGATCTGAGCTTGAATGGAAACGTCGAGGGCCGAAATCGGTTCGTCCGCCACGATGAAATCAGGATCCACTGCGAGCGCGCGAGCGATGCCGATGCGCTGGCGCTGACCACCAGAAAACTCATGTGGGTAACGTTTGCTGAAGCGCTTGCTGAGACCTACCGTTTCCAATAACTCCTGGACACGTCGCTCTGCTTCTTTCCCACGCGCTAGACCAAAAGTGTCGAGTGGTTCACCCACAATCTGACCAATCGTCATTCGCGGATTGAGTGAAGCGTATGGATCCTGAAAAATTATCTGCAGGTGTTTCCGTTGCTCTCTGAGATCACGTGGCTTGAGTTTTGACAAATCCTGATCCCGATACAGGATCTGACCGCTGGTCGGTTCAGTAAGTCGCAATACTGCCCGACCAAGCGTCGACTTCCCACATCCCGACTCGCCAACCAGGCCCAGAGTTTCTCCCTTGAGGATTTCCAGAGAAACACCATCGACAGCTTTGAGGATACGCTTTATGGGACCAGCCCCAAACAGTTTGTCGAAAAATCCACCGCCACCCATGTCGAAATGGACCTTCAAATCGCGGATCGAGATCAGCGACGAACCATTGTTTATCGTGGACTTAGTACTCATGCTGGCTAAACAGCTGACCCGCTCCTGGATTCGTCAAACACTTCCTGCGCAAAATGACACAAGGAAAAGTGATCATGATTCAACTGGACGAACGGCGGAAACTCACGCTGGCATATCTCCTGAACCCGTTCACAACGTGGAGCAAATGGACATCCGGGTTTTAAATGCGCCACATCCGGAGGCAAGCCTGGAATTTGATAGAGCTTTCCCTGTTCGGCAGTTGGATCGGGTACGGACCGCAATAGACCTTTTGTGTACGGATTTCCGGGCGTGGCAAAGAGTTCCCTCGTCTTAGCTTGTTCAAATACTTTACCCGCGTACATCACGATAACGTGATCAGTCATTCCGGCGACCACGCCGAGATCATGAGTGATCAAAATAACGCTGTTACCGGTTTCCTGTTTTAATTTCTTAATGAGCTCGAGAATTTGCGCTTGAATGGTTACATCGAGCGCGGTTGTGGGCTCATCGGCAATCAAGAGTTCCGGCTGACACGATAGTGCCATTGCAATCATGACGCGCTGGCGCATACCACCGGAAAACTCATGCGGATAGTCATCGGCCCTGGCTCTCGCGTCGGGTATCCCGACAGTTTCCAGCATTCTGATCGCGTGTTCGTAGGCCTGTGATTTTGAATGACCCAGGTGCAGTTGAGTCATTTCCATCAACTGCCTAGAGATCCTCATGAAGGGATTTAACGATGTCATGGGATCCTGAAAGATCATCGCGATGCGCCGGCCTCGAATCTTTCGCACCGCATCAACCGGCAACAACAAGATATCTTCTCCGTTGAAGAGTATTTCACCGGAAACAATCTTTCCCGGCGGATTCGGTATCAAGCGAATAATCGAAAGATTAGTGACCGATTTTCCAGAACCGGATTCACCCACGATACCGAGAGTCTCGCCACGATTAAGGACAAACGAAATTCCATCAACGGCCTTGACGAGCCCATCGTCCGTATCGAAGTGAGTACGAAGCTCTTTTACTTCGAGAAGTTTTCCGTTGTTTTGAGTCATCGACAGAAGCTAAACAGTTCTCATCTGCGGATCCAGTGCGTCTCGTAAGCCGTCGCCGAGAAAGTTCAGCGAGAACAAAGTGAGCGCCATGGTCACGCCAGGGAAAATTAGTTGCCAGGGAAAGATGGCGATGTTCTGCACGCCATCGGCAGCCAGGCTACCCCACGACGCCAGCGGAGCCTGAACACCAAAACCAAGATATGAAAGAAACGCTTCTGTCAGCATTATCTGAGGAATCGTGAGGGTGGCGTAAACAATCACTGGTCCAAGTGTATTGGGCACAAGGTGTCGAAAAATGATCTTTGCGTTTGACACTCCAGTGGCTCGCGCAGCCAAAACAAATTCCTGGTTCTTCAGCGACAGCACCTGGCCGCGGACAATTCGAGCCATCGTAAGCCAGGAGACTGAGCCAAGCGAGACAAAGAGCAAGACCAATTGGCCACGCGCGGTTTGACTACGAAACATCGACAAGAGAACGATCACCACGATGACATACGGCAGTGAGTAGAGCACATCCACAAAACGCATCATGACATCGTCCACTCGTCCACCTGCATATCCGGCAATCGCACCATAGGTAACTCCGATTAGCAGAGACACGAGCGTAGCAATGATGCCAACGAATAAGGAAATTTGTCCGCCTTGCATGACGCGAGCTAATTGATCACGACCGGCGTTATCGGTACCCATCGGATGAGTCCATGAAAACTCTCCATCCGGACCAGTAAATGGCGGAAAAGACTTCACCAGTCTTGCGTCATTGGAGGGAATGTAGTCTGGAGTGAAGCCGAGTGTGCGCTTAATCACAGCTGGACCACCGACACAAATTATTGTCACTAAGAAAACGACGACTAAACCAAAGACAGCCAACTTGTTCTTCAGCAGACGGCGCCAGGCATCTCGCCAGAGTGAAGTGCCACGAACAAATTCCGTCGGCCGGCCGACCACATCTGCTTCCGCAATGGCCATTTCCGGTCCCACGTGAAGCATATCCGCATCAACCGGATTGAGCGGCGATGCAGTTTCCTCTCGATTCTCGGATTCGTGGTCCATTACTCTTCCTAGTATCTAACCCGGGGATCTAGAAACGCATAAGCGATATCGACTAAAAGATTCATCAGCAGCAAGGTAATGGCGATGAACGCAACAATACCGATAATTAAAGGTTCATCACGATTGAGTGAGGCCTGAATGAAGTAGTTTCCCAGACCGGGTAGCGCAAAAATTCTTTCGACCACTACAGTTCCGGTTAGCAGGAACGCCAATGCTGGTCCGGTATAGGAAACGACCGGCATTAAGCCGCCGCGCAGTGCGTGACGGACCACAACCTGCGTTTCACTCAAACCTTTTGCACGAGCAGAGCGAATGTAGTCAGAGCGCAAGACTTCGAGCATCCCTGCTCTGGTTAAGCGCGCGATATAGGCCATATAGATGGCAGCGAGCGTGATTACCGGCAAGATCAGGTTTCTGCTCGGGAATCCACCCCAGCGCGATGGCGGAAGCCAATATAAGCTCAGAGAGAAAACAAGTACCAGGATTGGACCAAGGACAAAATTCGGCAGCGAAATACCGAGCATTGCCAAGGCCATTGAACCGTGGTCCCATTTCGAATTCTGCTTCAGTGCGGCGATTGACCCGGCAATGATGCCGACGACTAACGCAAGAACATAAGCGAGCAGACCAACGGCTGCAGAGATAGGCAGCGAGCGCAGAATAATGGAGTTAACCGATTGCCCTTCGTATTTTAACGAGGTGCCAAAATCACCGTGGCCGATGATGGACCACATCGTGCGCCCGTACTGCTGGTACCAGGGCTTATCGAGGCCGTATTTCTCGCGAATGTTTTTCTCAATCGCGGGCGGTAGTTTTTTCTCGCCAGAATAGAAATTTCCCGGCGCGAGGCGCACCAGCGTCCATGTGATCGTAATAACCACCAGGATTGTTGGGATTGTTATTAGGAGACGTCTAAGTATGAATCGAACCATAGATTCCAGCTACAGTCAGGCGCCCTGAACTCTCGCGAGTCGTCGGTAATGTTTGATTTAACGCTGTGCAGCGAGTTCACCGCCCAAAGTCGGGGGCGTCATGTCCCACTTACTCCGGTCTCGTTCGATGTAAACATACTTCCAGGGAAACAGCGAACCGGCGTTGGGATACATTCCTTTAACATATGGTTTTTTAACCCAGTTAACGGCAGACGTATCAATTGGAATAACTGGCTGATCATCGATCATGTACTTTTCAGCCTGGGCCAACAGCTCATATCGCTTTTTTTGATCGAGCATTCGATTGGCCTCATCAAGCATGGCCACATATTTTGGATCTTGCCATCCGGTGCCACTTTCCCCGCCGGTGTAGAACAGACTCAGAAATGTAAATGGATCCATGTAATCAGCCCCAAAGGCGCTGCGTGAAAAGCCACTGTAGTCCAGCTTGGCTCTGGTCTCCAAAAACGTCTTCCATTCCATATTGCGCAGGCTTACGGTTATGCCCAGGTTCTGCTTCCACTGGGCTTGCATCCATTCGGCCATCGCCTTGTTTGATTCCTGTGTGTTGTAGATGTACTCAACTTTATCCACCGGGAATTTTGGACAGGAGAAGCTCCCATCCGCACTCTTCGCTACCGGGAAGCCTGCCTCACCAAGTAATTGCCGGGCACGTTCAGGATTAAACTGATCGCCTTTCGGTTGTGGATAGCCTGGAAAAATTCCTTCAGGCGTAAAAGCGGTCAAGGGTTTTACTATCTTTCGCCACCTGGCCCATGCTTCCTTATCGATCGCAAGGTTGAAGGCCTTTCGCACCCGTACATCGTTCATCGGCGGTCGCGTTACATTGATCTGAAGATAATCGATCGCGGCTTCAGAACCATCCATGTAGTCCTTCTTAGTACGGACCGTCTCGAGCCACGCATTCGGCACCGTATGATTCAGCACTGCATCTACTTCGCCGACCTTGTAGAGGTTCATGATTGAAGGATTGTCCGACATCGGATAGAAGTGGATCTCATCGAGCTTGACACTTGCAGCGTCCCAGTACATTGGATCGCGCTCAACTTCGAGGGTGTCGTAGCGTTTCCAGGTTTTCACTTTGAATGGGCCGCAAGTAACGATGTTTTCCGGCTCCGTCCAACGGCTGCCATACTTTTCAACAGTTTTGCGATTCACCAGCCGGAACACCTGATGGGCCAACGAACCGGCAAAGAAGGGAGCGGATTGGACCAGGGAAATTCTTAGAGTGTAGTTATCGACAGCCTCGACGCCGATGTCTTCGGCCCGGACAGGTACAAACTCTTTTCCCTCAACTGCACTCTTTAATTTTGAATCCTTGTTGAGCTGAGCATTGCGCTTCTTTTCATCTCCAGGTAGTGCAAGCCGAAGCGGCGAATGCATTACCTGATGGAATGCGGAATCGGTTACCGAACCAGACTTTGGAGCGTTCGTTGAATATTCGTTTTGGCCGCCAGCGATGGGTTTTAAGCTGAGTGGTTCGTTGGCACCGTCAGCCGAAAAATCCTTTGCCAAAAGAAAACTACCTGTTTGTGGGTCACGAACAAAGACCATTGCCGAGTTGTAAGCCTGGGCATTTTTAATGTAATAGGCAAGATAAGCGTTACGAGAAGCCAGTTCCTTCGAAAGCGCCCGGCGAAAACTGTAGACAAAATCGTTGGCATCGATCGGATCGCCATTGGACCAGCGGCCATTGCGTCGCAAATGGAAAGTGAGTTCAGACGAGTCGTTGTTCACTTCCCAGGTTTCCGCCAAAGCTGGTTGAGGAGCGAGCGTTTTTCCATCGTACTCTACAAGGCCGTCGTAAAGGGCCATGTAGATACGCGCTTCCGGTTGGCCGGTACTGATAGCTGGATCCAGCGATTCAGGTTCGTCACCGGTGACATAGCGCAGGATGTTGCGTTCCGGCGGGACGGTCTTGCCAAAAAAGGGCTCGTTACCTGCCGTGACGGTGCACGAGATCATCGTGCACAGGATTGCCATGAACAGAAAGACTGTAACGCAGAACCTGTAGTTGTTAGTCATCATGGTCACTCCGCAAAACGCCCGGGGATCAGGGCCGCTTGTTGGGCTTCATCACCGAAACAGACCTAAGCGAGCTTTGAGAACTCGCTTGTGAGGAACTGGAGAGAGCTTCCACGGACCGGTGAGAGACGTGGGAAAATTACCACGCAAAGAAAGCGCAAAGCAAGAAATTACTTGGACTTTGTACTTGATCATTGGTCAATGACCAATCACTCCTTAACCGCGTAGCCGAGTCCATCACCTACTGGCAGAACCTCGGCGAGCAAGCGAGGGTGATTCATAAAGTAAGAATTGAATTCGCGAAGGGCCACGGTTGAGGCATCATTATTATTAGCGGCATTTTCGACGGCTACCCTGCCACCCCACAACAGATTATCGACAATGATGACTCCACCAGGTTTCAACATTGGAATTCCCAGATCGAGATACTGCTTGTATTCCTCTTTGACGGCGTCAATATAGAGAAGGTCGAAATTGTCTTCTATGCCGGGCATCACATCGAGCGCTTTTCCTCGCTCAATTTTGACCTGCTGCATCAAGTTGGCTCGATCGAGATAACCCGACGCGGCACTGATCATCTCTTCATTTGGTTCAATGGTTACAACTAAACCGCGTTCGCCCATTCCTCGCGCAAGGTGAACGACCGAGTAACCGATGGCCATTCCGATTTCAAGAGCTTTGCGAGCACCCGTTGTGCGCGCTGTTATCTCTAGAAATCGAGCAACCTCGCGATCGGCGATCGGAACACGATGTTCCGCCGCGTATTTCTCCATTTCTGCCAGTAATGGGTCGTTGTTGGTTAATAAGGTATCGAGATATTCCGCTTGTTCGCGTTGAATGATTGCGTCTACCCTGGCCTTCATTGGTCCTCCCGAAAATTGTAGGGGCGGCACTCCGTGGCCGCCCGCTCCTGATCATACTTCCCAAGACTTTATTTGAGGTAGCCCACCAAGCCACCCGCATATCAACTGTCGGAATTTTCTGGCGGTACCCCAGACACTGAAACATAACGCCGACCGAGCCCAAGCTGACGTAGTTTATGTTGGAGCGACTGTCGATGCATATCGAGAATCTCAGCCGCACGGGTCACGTTTCCCTGAGTGTACTCAAGACACCGCGTGATGTAACGTCGTTCAAACTCCCGGCGATCTTCGCGAAAATCGGCGGTAAAAGGCACTCGCACTCCATCATTTTCACCGGCGGTTTCACCATCAGCGGGTATGGAGCTCGGTATCCCAGCAGTGATCTCGTCAGGGAGATCGCCAACTCTGATCTCGTCGCCCTCGGCCATAATAACAGCCCGATCGATCGTATTTCTTAACTCTCGCACATTTCCCGGCCAGTTGTATTCGAGCAGGCGCTTTAGTGCTCCCTGGCCCAGCGAACGCTGCGGTAGCTCGTAACGTTCAGCTGCCAGCCGAACGAAGGTCTCTGCAAGTAACGGGATATCTTCGCGTCGATCGCGTAATGGGGCAATATCAACTGTAACAACACGCAGGCGGTAAAACAGATCCGCTCTAAAGTTACCGTTTGTTATCTCCTGTTCTAAAGGACGATGGGTAGCGCTCACGATGCGAACATCAACCGGAATCGATTCATTGCCCCCCAGTCTTTCAATGCGCCGCTCCTCTAAAGCGCGCAGCAGTTTTGCCTGCACATTTGAGCTCATATCGCCGATTTCATCGAGGAAGAGCGTTCCGCCATCGGCTTGTTCGAATTTCCCTTCCCGGCGCGCGGCAGCGCCCGTAAATGCGCCTTTTTCGTGACCGAAGAGCTCTGACTCGATCAATTCCGAAGGCAGTGCCGCACAATTTACTGCAACGAACGAGGCATTGCGACGCGCACTGTTGCGTTCATGAATTTCACGGGCAACGAGCTCTTTACCAGTTCCAGATTCTCCGCGCACGAGCACGGTGGCGTCAGTCTCCGACACTTTATCGATCATCGCTCTCACTCGCTGCATTGCTTCGGAATTCCCAATCAACGAACCGCGTTGATTTCGCTCAACTTCGATCCGGCGGCGCAATGAGAAGTTTTCACGTCTGAGCTGAACCGTCTCTGCGGCGTTCTTAACAACCAGCCGCAGATCGTCGAGCTCAAATGGTTTTGATAGATAGTCGTAAGCACCAGCTTTTACTGCTTCGACTGCCATGCGTTCAGAGCCATGGGCCGTGACGATTATGACGAGTGGACCACTGCCATTTGCGGCTTTGATCTCCTTCAGGAACTCGATGCCACTCATCCCTGGAAGGTTTACGTCAAGCAACAATAGGTCGACTTCCTGTTGTTTTAATAGTGCGCGAGCGGCTTCGGCGGAGCCGGCTTCCGAGATGTTGTAACCAAAGGTAGTGAGGGCGCGTCGCATTCCATAACGCGAGGCCTCTTCGTCATCAACAATCATTAATCGCAAAGTATCTTTTCTCACTTCCGGGTCAGTTTAAGACCTCAAACCGCAAATTCCCTAGCGCATCGCGTGCCAAACCTTGGAGTGCGCCGGCCCGGCGGCGCTTTGTCATCCAACTCAACCGGTCGCCTGACATAGCAAAAAGGGCGAGCCAAACCTCGCCCTTCCAGTTCGCTGTCTGTAACTTCGCCGCTTTGTCACCCAATTACCGCAGCGTCCGCTTCGCCGATACCACCAGGATAATGGCATCCCCCGATGGTCCAACATTCAGCGTTCCCACAATAACTGGCTCGCCTTCCCTCATGCTGATATCAGTAGCCAACCCCGTGTTCTCGTAATTAAACACGGGAGCCACAGCCGTCGATGCCACGGCAGCCCCGGTCTGAATGGGTATCCTTGCGCCAAAATTGAATCCATTCATCTGCACAATCTGTTGCCCTTCGCTATTGCGCGTGAGTTTTACATTGCGAACCTTGAATTGGCTGAAGCTTGGCGTAGCAGGCATGCTTGGCGATGAGTTTGCCAACGGACCACCGATCCAGCTGAGCTCGAACCGACTTTCATTTTGCACTCTGTTTATAAGCGTTGCCGCGAGCCTGTAATTCTTGAAAGGCAAAGTGACTCGCAGTTGTTTGATCACTGAATCCAGTGAGGCCGGTAAACGGGGATCCTCCACTTGTTGATTGGTTCCGACAATCAAGTACATCTGTGTATCAAGATTGATTTCGCTATTTGCTTTATCCGGCTGGTTAGTAGTTGCCGGGGCAGTTGCTTGAGCTTGAACACCCGCGGCACTAAAAGAAATTAGAATAAGACACGCAACAAACGTAATGAACTTCAATAGTCTTTTGGGATTCATCAGACTTTTCTCTCCTTCAGACGTAATTCGGGTACATTAGACCAACCCCACGCTTCATGGAGTTGGAGCCATAACTTGCAGCACACACGCTTTGGAACCTTTAAAGTTCCCAATCATAATTTCGTTGAGCTTCACGCTACGGTACCGCCAGCGAAGCGACCGGATGGTGCAGTCAAAGCACACGATCCGCAGTAACCAAGGGCAAGTTGGGAGTACCATCCGGTTGCTTCGCTCGCGGTAAGTTAAAGTCAGCCCTCTAGTTTGCCATCGAAGCCAAGACGTTTGGCTGATCAGTTAACGGAACACGTAGTTGGAACGACGCACCCGCACTATCGTCGAGAGGCAATAGGACCGCTGTACCACCGACTTCCTGCAAGCGCTTTCTGACGATAGCTAATCCCAGCCCAGTACCGCGCTGTCGAGTCGTGAAGAAAGGCTCCCAGATTCGATCGCGCAAGCTCTCCGGAATGCCAGACCCCGAATCCTGGACGTTAATAAGCAGATGTCCATCAACGGTGGAGGCCGAAAGCAGGATGTGTCCACCACGAGGTGTAGCCTGAAGCGCGTTCAATAGCAGATTAGAGAGTGCATCGCGCAACGCCGATACTGATTTCCCAGTTAATTGCACATCAGCCTTTATCTCATAACCGAGCACAGTTCCCTGCTCAAGTGCGTTGACGCGAAAAAGATCGATCAGCGAACGAATAAGTTCATCGGCGTTTAGTGGTTGCTCAGCCGGTGTCTCTCTTCGCGCAAAACTCAACAACTGTGTAACACTCTGACTCAGACGATCGGTTTCGCCCACTATCAAACTAAGATCGCGCCCGTAATCCTTACTCAGCGTTTCATCTTCTCTCATTACCTGGGCAATGGACTTAATCGCCGACAACGGGTTCTTAACCTCGTGGGCGACCGTGGCAGCCATTCGACCAAGCGCCGCGAGACGTTCACGTTCAGCAAGTTCACGCTCCAATCGCAGGTTCTCGTCGAGCAGTCGCCAGTCATCGATTGCGATGGCTACCTGATCCGCCAGTACCTCAATAATGGAACGGGCGTCGTAAGTCATTCCACTTGGCCCAGAATCCACCGCGAGCAAGCCGGCTACTTTTTCCTCGCGTCGCATGGGATAAGCAAGGGTGAACCCCTTAGTAGACAAGAGCTCGTCCTGTTCAACGGGTAACCAGCCGCTCAGCCGAGACCTTTCCAGCACCTGTCCTACCCAGGCGTCGCGCGACAGCTCGTTACCGTTAGTCGAAACTGGTCCAATATCACCGTCAACAAATATTTTGAGCTGTCGTATTCCGAGCGCATCAGTTGCTCTTTCTTCCACGAACAGCAGAAGTTCCGAGATGTCGCTAGGGTGACCCCGATACGACCCGATCCTTGAAACAATCTCCTTGTACAAGACGGCTTCTCGTTCAAACAGTCGATGGAAACGCCGCGCTAACCAACCTCGCAAGGGTGCAGCAAAGAGAGCTAACGCAAGTATTAGCAGCGCCTCAACCAAGCCAGGTCTGACGCCATATCTCTGCGTCAACCAATCACCGATGGTCCTAATACCGAATACGTAGACTGTCAACACAACCGTGGCAAAAGTCACCACAATCAAACTTTCTTCGATAATCAGTTCCAGGTAGCGATAGCGATAGATGTAGTAAGCGAGCAGCGCGGAAGGCAGCAACGAGCCCAGGTTCGCCAGCGTCCTAAAATAAGGACCAACTACAGTTCCTTCTCCTAACCCAAAACCGAGTGCAGCAAAAATGAAGACGCCTACTCCGACAAACGAGGCTGCCAGCGTCTTCATAATTTTTCGTTCGCTGGGATTTTTAGTCTCGCGCGCTATTAAGAGTTCGGTTATGGCAATCAGTCCAAGTACATACGCAATCCAAAAGGAAAACGGGATAACAAAAAAGCTCAGCTTCGTGAGCATGGGCTCGTACTCACCAGACCATAGCAGCGGAATCGCGATCGCCAAAAAAACTGTGGGCAAGTAACAAAGGTAAACTCGGATGCTTTCACTACGATTGAGAGGCCGATCATGGGCGTTGGCCCAAAGATGAAGATGAACGTGCAGCAGAAACGAGTAAGCAAAGGTGATACTGATAACGGCTACTGTATCGGCAATTCTTAAAAGCGTGGTCCACCGATCGAACCCGAGGTCAAATAGTCCATGAAGGGTGATGAGCAGGTTGCTCGTGTGCCAGCCGCCCATGGTAACCGCGAGCAGCGCTAATAACCGCTCGAGCGAAGAAAGTTTTTTGCGATGGGAAATTAGTTGGACCGCCAGCCAGAGCGGTAGCAAAGCTCCGACGCTGTAGCCTACAACTTGAAGGATTTCGAGTGGATTGAGTGGGAACATCGGAATTGTAGAGGGCGTCACTCCGTGGGCGCCCCTTGTCGCCAGCATGAGGCCTCACTGCGGCAACGGGCGCCTACGGAGCGGCGGCCCCCAACAATTCAGTTTGCGGCAGTACTTCTTGCGAGTGACGCAGTAAAAGTTATTTCAATCCGCCGGTTCCTGGTTCTTCCTGCGACCGTGGTATTGGGTGCGACGGGATTCGAGGCGCCCATGCCGTTAGCTTGAATCTTTGATGGATCCACTCCAGCAGTCTGAAAGCGATCGGAGAGAACCCTGGCCCGTTCTTGCGTTAACTGCTGCAGCGAAACTTCATCGCCTTTGCTATCGGTGTAAGCTTCAATCAAGATTTGATAATCAGGATTACTGGCTAAGAGCGCAGCTAACGGTTCCAGTTTAGCCGAGGCCGCGGAAGCCAGCGTTGCATTTCTGGCGCCGGCCCAGATGTTTTCTGGGAGCACCAACCTGAATCCGGTAGCAGTTTCTTTTAGCGTTCCGTACTTGGAAAGAGTTTGTTTCAGATTAGCTTCGGCGGCCCGTCGTTCCTGTACGCGACGTTCGGCTTCGACACGATCTGTTTCCGCCTGTTTCTCACCTTCCAGACGCGCAAGCTTAACCTTTGCTGTTTCGCTCTCTGTTCTCAGAGTTTGGAGTTCATCGCGAAGTTGAGCGATCTCAACTCGTTTTTCGCGAAGCTGATCATTCGCGGTGCCAGCATCTCGTTCGGCCAACTCCCTGGCTCGTTGTTCCTTTTCAAGCGCGGCCCGAAGCTGGGCGACTTCACGCTGAGATTCGTCGGCGGTCTTCTCTGCTGAACGAACTGCTTCGTCTCGCCGTCTTATGTCCTCACGTTGAAGACGCGCGGCCTTTCGAGCGTATGCAACTTCTTCGGCGTGAGCACCGGCTGAGGTGGCCGACCTTGCTTCCATATCAATTTCAGCAACTGACTGATTAAGACGCCACTTATTCTCGGCTGATTGCAGTTGATCTTCAGCAATACGCAATTCATCGGGAGCATCCTGCGACGCGCCGGCATACCTTGCCAGGTTTACGGCCTGTCGAGCGCCCAGCAACGAGACGGGTGTGAGTCTGTAATCAGCATCTGCAATTTCAGGGACGTGCGCATTACGAAAATAGTCACTCGAGTTTCCAATGTATCGGACATCAGCGGTGGCAATCTGACTTCCGTTGGGTCGAGTAGGCGGCAGGTTCTCCATCACCACCATGCGGCTGGGGACTTTCATCAAGAAGTGGGGCTCGGCAGTGAGGATCAATGCGAAAGTTTGCAAGGGTGTAGTGACATCCAATTTCGAGTCGACAAAAGAACTACCGCTGCGTTTGATTTCCCCTAAGTTATCGACATGTCCATCAGGAGAGATGGCCCATAAGACGTACGTCGTATAAATACCGCCTAGTTCTGAAGCGCGGGGCAGATCATCTATATTGAGTTCAACTCGGGTACCACGACGACCAGCTCGTTTAACTTTTGCTTCGCCTTTGAGTCGAGGCAAGAGCGTGGTGCCTCGAAACTTTACGGTCACCGTTTCGTCGAGAGGATAGGTGATCGCAACGGTCTTGCGTTCCACATCACTTTGAGCGAATGCAAAAGTCGCACAGAACAAACAGATGACCGCCAAAAGAGCCAGTTTTCGATGAGATAGCGTAAAACTCATAACAAAACTACTCCTGATATTTCTTTGATTTCATCCTTAACAGCAGTATGGGGAGTTTTTTCAGAACAACGCTCGATGTCTTGATGCAATAGACAAAGGCATTGTTGCCGAAGGATTTAACCAGGTCAAGTGAATGTTTAGCGTGAGGAGCTTCGAAGAGGGTTGAAAAGTCGCCAATTCGCGGTGCTTGAGCGGCGGACGATCTCATTTCGTGGATCGTCATAACGCTCCGAAAAAGCGGTGCACGAAATCACACGAAATAACACCAACGAAGCCTCAAGGAAGTTTAGAAAGTTGTCACAAGTATTACAATCGGGCTTTGTTCGTGTTAGTTGGTGTGATTTCGTGGATAGCTACAACTTATTAGACAATGAGCGCTGATACTTTGTTTTTCGGTAGGCGGCGATTTGAATCACCAGGAGGGAAAAGCCGGCGAGCAAAAGCATATGGACCCAGCCCCGCTTGTGGACCAAAAACGCCAACACAAACCACGCGGCAATCAAACCTGAACTAAGCCACCAAAGCATATTTCTTGAAGATGAGTTGTCTGACGTCGACTTAAGACAAAACCGATCAAGGTGACTCGTTCAACTTATAGCCAACTCCCCTAACGGTGAGTACGTAACGAGGATTCTTCGGATCAGTCTCCAGCTTCTTTCTGAGACGATTAATATGAGGATCGATATTTCGTTGATAGCCTTCGTAGTCGGTGCTCCAAACCCGATCCAAAAGCGCATTTCTCGACCAGGCTCGTCCAGGTTCGGAAGCCAATAACTCAAGAATTTGAAACTCGAGCGGAGTGAGATCGATCCGCAAACCATCTCGCAATACTTCATGGCGCCGCTTGTCGATAATCAGGTCGCCTACTTCGATTCGTTCCTCGTCAGTCGCTTCGGGTGTTACAACACCGCCGCGCCGCAACAAGGCTTCGACCCTGTACTCAAGCTCTCGCGGACTGAACGGTTTGGCCAGATAGTCGTCCGCACCAGCCTCGAAACCTGCCACTTTGTCAGCGAGTGCATCGTGAGCTGTTAAGAAAAGCGTGGGAGTCTGCACACCACGGTCGCGCACGCGCTTTAACAACTCGAGCCCTGACATGCCAGGCATCGAGACGTCGAAGATAAAGCAGTCGAAGCGACTAGCCATTGCGGCGTCTAGCGCTGCCAGTCCACTCTCGCGTTCATCGACCTGAAAACCAAGCCGGCGAAAGTATTCTGCCAGCAGCAGACGCATGTCTGTGTCATCGTCTGCAATTAGGAGTCGCTTGCCCGCGTACTTACTGTTTAGTTGTGCCTG
>DATIBX010000746.1:0-17740 GCA_035457105.1 Pyrinomonadaceae bacterium | reverse complement strand
CACCACGCCAACACAGGCAATGGGTTTACTTCAACGTCGATTTCCGGTACTCGCCAAATGATGTAGTTGAAACCGTTCAAGCCGCGTTAAGAGCTGAGCCTATCGCCAACGTTGCCGCGTCGCCTCAACCAGACTGCATCTTCCTTGATTTTCGTGAAAGTTATGCGCACTACGCCGTGCGTTACTGGTTAACCGACCTGGCTTCTGACGATCCAACTAATTCCATCGTGAGAACTCGCGTCTATTTTGCGTTGCGGCGTGTCGACATTCCGCTCTCGATTCCCGCCCACTCAATCTTCGTAACCGACAACGACATGGAGCGTCGCGAGCGCAAGGCTATGAAGGAGTTGCAGGAGAGAAGTGAGGTAATCGGTCGTGTCGAATTGTTTAGCATGTTGACTGCCGACGAGAAAATTGAGTTAGCCCGTGGCTTGAAATTTGCTCCATTCGTCAAAGGTGAAGCGATGACGCGGCAGGGTGCCGAAGCACACTGGCTCTACTTGATTGCACATGGTGAAGCAGAAGTCCGAGTTAGTGTTGATGGCAATAAGAGCTCGGAACGAGTCGCAACGCTGAAGGCCGGTGACTTCTTTGGGGAAATGGGTCTAATGACCGGCGAACCAAGGAGCGCAACGGTGACGGCCTTGACCGATGTCGATTGTTATCGCCTTGATAAAGAAACTTTCCGATCAACGTTGCAGAAGCGTCCTGAGATCGCGGAAGGGATCTCAGCGGTGCTGGCGCGCCGCCGCGTTGAACTGGAAGCCACCAAAGGTGAATTAACCGATGAGAAACGAAAGTCGCGTCTGAAGCATCATCAAAGCGATCTTTTACGGCGCATCCAGGGCTTCTTTACGCTGGACTCTTAACCTGATCGAGGCCAGCCCGGTTGAGACAACTCCAGTGGATCAGCAAAGGAAACAACAGCTCAAGCGATTGCTGTCTCGAATCAAAGAGGATGATGTGTTTGGGCGTGCAGCCCAATTATCTTATTACTTTTTGCTCGCCCTGTTTCCTCTGCTTCTCGTACTAATTAATCTCCTTGGTTATTTCGCTCAACGGGGTACCGACTTCCGAGTAAAACTTCTTACCTACCTCGGTGCTGTAATGCCTTCGTCAGCTGTAACCCTGGTCCACTCGACCCTTGATGAGATTACCGATGCAAGTGGCAGCGGAAAACTTTCACTCGGACTGCTCGCCGCACTCTGGGCCGCTTCAAACGGCATGGGAGCGATCAGTCAAACGCTCAATACCGCTTACGACGTGAAAGAGACACGGTCATGGTTGAAAGTGCGACTAATATCGGTTGCGCTCACCATTGCCCTGGCAACTTTGATCGTTTCTGCGCTTGCGATTGTCCTGTATGGGGGCGCGATTGGAGACACCATTGCATCAGCCTATGGGTTGAGCGATGCATTCAACGCTATGTGGACGATTCTCCAGTGGCCTATCGCTCTTGGGTTCGTGCTGTTTACGTTTAATCTAATCTACAACGTCGCTCCGAATGTACCGGGACACAGACGACGGTGGTTGTCGCCAGGAGCTTTTGTAGCAGTAGCTCTCTGGTTGGCGGTCTCATTTCTCTTCCGCCTGTATCTTCATTTCTTCAATTCATATAGCGTCACCTACGGCTCTTTGGGAGCTTTGATAATTCTCATGCTTTGGTTCTATCTCACCGGAGTTGCTATTCTGATTGGCGGTGAGATTAATTGCGAACTTGATCCGGAGTGCAATCGAAGTGGGGAACCGAGGAAATGATCGACTGCGAGTCTGGCTGTGCCTGGTATTAATAGTGTGTTGCGCGAGCGCGGCGCCTGCTCAACGGAAGACTAAGAAAAAAGAGACGCCAGCCGCTCAGTCTGAACTCGAGAAGCTCCGAGCGGAATTTATCGACGCAACCAGGGACTACAAATCAAGTCTCGAAAAGCTATTGATAATTTACGAGCGCAACGTTACTGACGCCGGACAAAAAGTAAGCGTGTCGAAGAAGTTGTTTGCCGAAGGACTGGTTTCTAAGAGTCAGTTGGATGAAAACGAACGAAACTTGCTCACCCAAAGAAACAAAGTCCTGGAAACCCGGAAACAGATGGAGAGTGCTGATACTCAGATTGCTGATGTGCTCGTCGAAGCTAAAGCCGATGCTGAGTTAGCCAAGAATTTAGGGGCCGCTAAAAATGGGCTTCTTAGAAGTTCGTCGTTTATTCGGTTTACCGGTTCTGCCGGATGGGGACTAAACGAAGCCTGGAAGGTGCAGCGGTATTTCTCAGATACGTTTCACAGGCAGTTACCAATCGCGGTATTTGGACAGGGTGTCATACATGAAAAATGGCGCCTGGACCATCGAAACGCGATGGACATTTCGCTGCATCCGGATAGTGCGGAAGGGCAAGCATTGTTGGTTTTTCTGCAGAAGAATGGAATTCCATTTCTGGCGTTCCGAGCGGCCATTCTTGGAACTGCTACCGGACCGCACATACACATAGGTCGTCCATCACATAGATATTGATCCCTGGCTGTTGGGAAAAATGCATCCTTATGATCAGAATCGCTCTAGTTGCTTTATGGTCCAGTTGTTTTCTGTTTACTGGTGAGGCCGCTGCGCAAATGAAGCAAGGCTTAACAGAAAAACAGGCTTCTCACCTCGCTGGGTTGGCGTTGAAGTGTATTAGTCGTGAGTTCCCTAATAAGCCGGAGCACGTCGTTAATAACGACGCTGACGTAAAAAGCCCAAAGACATTGCACCCCGCTTTTTATGGGTGTTATGACTGGCACTCGTCGGTCCATGGTCACTGGATGCTGGTAAGACTTTTAAAGGCATTTCCAAACCTGGGCGAAGCGGCGCAGATCCGGAAAGCACTCACTGCCAATTTGACCTCTGAAAATCTCAAAGTTGAGGTTGCGTATTTAAAAGAGCCGAATCGTCAATCGTTCGAGCGGACTTATGGGTGGGCCTGGTTGTTGAAACTGGCCGAAGAGCTACACTCCTGGGATGATCCTGATGGAGATGTATGGGCGGAAGCGCTTCAACCCTTAGCTGACGCGATAGTGCAGTCGTATAAAACGTTTCTACCAAAACAGAACTACCCAATAAGGACGGGCGTTCATCCAAACACTGCATTTGGACTCGCTTTCGCATTTGATTATGCAAAGCTGGTAGGCGATCGCGAATTTGTTTCCTTGCTGGAGGAGCGTAGTCGCAGCTATTTCGAAAAGGATGTTAATTATCCTGGCGCCTGGGAGCCGGGCGGCGAAGACTTCTTCTCCCCGGCGCTGATGGAGGCCGACCTGATGCGCAGGGTCATGAAGCCTGATCAATTCGCGGTCTGGTTTCATCGGTTTCTGCCTGAGGTGGAAAAGAATCAACCAGCCAGTCTGCTGCAACCCGCCCTGGTGACTGATCGGACGGATCCAAAGTTAGTTCACCTTGATGGTCTAAATCTCTCACGAGCCTGGGCCATGAATAGTATTGCTAATGCGCTTCCGCAAAATGATTCGGCTCGCGCGGTGTTGGCGAGTTCGGCTGAAAAGCATGCCGGTGCAGGGTTGGCCCAGGTGGCATCAGGAGATTATGCGGGTGAGCACTGGCTTGCTTCTTTTGCGATCTATCTACTCACGAGCGACACGCGTTGAGGCTTTGGCCCTCAACCTCTTCTGCCGGACCGCGCGCGTCCTCGCGGGCTCATTTTCTTGTCAGACAGGACTAAGCGACGAGAGCGCGCGAGATGCGCGCGGTCCGGCAGAAGAGGTTGAGTAAATAACTCATTTTTCACAGCGACGGTAAAATGAATCTCCACTTCAAGTCCGCCATCTTCTCGATCTTTCTATTACAAGAATTTGGCGCATGTTCCAGGCTTCGGTCTACCACACCGGATCATAAGCATTAGATTGGCATTGTAAAAGGTCAAACACACGAATTTCGGCCTACTTTACAAAACTTTGCCTACTCTTAACGAAGTCTTTGCATCGCTAAATCGTTTGGTGCGTCTAAGATGAACAAGTCGTTACTCGATTAGGAAGATATCGTCCCGCAGTGGAACGTTGCATGTCACTTTTAGTTTCAGCTTGAGCCGAAAGGAAGAGCAAAGGAAGGAAACCGTTTATCAGTTTTACCAGCGCGGGTGGAAACTAGATGAGCGCGCCTGCCGTATGAGTCCTTCGTTTTTCAGGCCCACTGTAACGGGCGGCTGAAGCTGAAAGTGATTATCGTTGCATGTAGAAGTAAAGGATGTAAGGTTGGCCAAGCTTGAGTACTCCCCAGACGGCAAGACTGGGCAGGCGATGATGTCTCTGAACTAAATACCGGACCTCTTCAGGGTCATCGAGGAAGTTCGCCTGCCCTTATTGCCATTAATCGATCAGATCCTTAAGTCCTCAAATTTTTCCGCAAGCTCACACCCTCCCAATCGTTCAAATATCGGGCGATTGACTCGGCTATAATCGGGCGTCACCTCGTCGGACTGTTTCAGCCCGAAAATTCCTGTTTCGTCGGTACGCCAGAAATCTGGGCCCGAAGTCTGAAAGTCGTCTCAATTCATCATGAAAACAATCATCTCCATCACGGCCTTAACTTTTCTCCTCATCCATTCGATTTTTCAGCAATCAGATTTCAACGAGAGCAAGGCCGCAGCAGAAAAGGTGTATGCCGAAGGCTCGTACGCGCGGGCGAATGAATTGTACGCAAAAATCGACAGGACCAAGCTAAATCCTCTAAACCGCAGGTGGGTCGAGTTTCGACTTGCCGATTCGTCATGGCGATCTCAGGCCGCCACGCAAACCTCAGATTCGACCATCATCGATACTGCTCAAAAGCAACTAGAGGAATTGATTAGGGTCAGCGACAAACCTGAAGATCGAGATCTTGTGTGGGCGGAAGCTCACGAATCACTTGGAGATCTCTTTTGGACCAGGGAAAACCAGATGAATTGGGGCGCTGCCTGGCCACATTACCAACAGGCTCTTGACTGGTGGGCCGGACAGCGATCGATCGATGAAGCGCGCACTCGTTACCTAAGAATCGTTTTTAGAGCGGCCGAGCCTCCAAGAGTTGCAGATTATTACTACAGCGGCTACTACGGAAATTACATTCCGATCACCACCTTCGAAGAT
The DNA here is from genome assembly GCA_035457105.1 of Pyrinomonadaceae bacterium. GTDB lineage: Bacteria > Acidobacteriota > Blastocatellia > Pyrinomonadales > Pyrinomonadaceae > PSRF01. Next base: position 12,634 of record DATIBX010000746.1, on the reverse strand, counting down.
GCCCTAAAAATCAGTACCTCAGAATCCGAAAGGTCACATCTGCACTTTCTTATTGCGATGTCACTACGTTACACGGGGGGAGACTGGGAGAGTCGTCAACGAGTTCCGGATGAATTTGAAGAGGCACTAAAGGCAGGCAAACAGTCACCCTGGTACGACGATGCGCTTTATGCCTACGCTGAGTGGATGAAGACAACTGGAGTCGTTGTTCAGATTAAGGTTGGAGAGTGGCAGCAACGGCCAGATTTTGTTAAGGCGCTTGAACTTTATCGGCGACTGGTTGCTGAGTTTGGTAAGGGCGAGACTCGTTACTACGATAACGCACAACAGCAGATCGATAATATTACGTCTCCAACCTTATCGGTTGCGGTGCCCAATGTTTTTCTTCCTCAATCGGAGATTCAATTCCTTATTAATGCTCGCAACGTTCCCGCGGTAACTCTCTCAATATTTAGAGTTGACCTCAGACCTGATCTAATGTTAGGAGGCGACACTCCCGATAGTTCACTAATCTTGTGGCTCCAGAGAATCTCGCTTGGCGACAAGCGGCCGGTAAAGTCTTGGACTGAGAAAATTGACGCTACGGAATACAAAGTAACTAACAATCAAATCCGGATTAATGAGAAATTGCCGGTTGGTTCGTATCTCCTGGTTGCTAATGGTTCGGGCCAGACTGCTCGCGAATTAATTCTTGTTAGCGACGCCTCGTTGGTTCTGATGTCAGAGTCGAAGCAAGCGGCTGTCTATTTTGCCAACGCCATTACCGGAGCACCTATTGCTAATGCAAATGTGGTTCTTTGGGATGGCTACCAGGTGAATAACTTCTGGAAGTGGAAGAAGCTGGTCCAAACAACTGATCAGGATGGTGCGGCTCATTTTGAATTGACACCAGATGCTGCGTCCCATGCTCTGCTGGCAGTCGCCGATAGTGATGCCCGTCAGGCGTTTGCGATGAGTTCCTCGTATTACGTTTCGGGCCAGGCTGATTGGCGCATCTATGCATTTACTGACCGACCTGCATATCGGCCTAAAGAGACAATGCAATTCAAATTTATTGCCCGCCGGTACAGCGAGGGGCAATACACAACTCCAACGAATCAAACCGTTGAATATGAGATCAACGATCCTAAAGGAACGAAAGTCTCTGACGGCAAAGCTACTCTGAACTCATTCGGAAGTTCATGGGGTTCTCTGGAACTTACCGATCACTTGCCGTTGGGCGAATACAACATTCAATTTTGGGAAGCGGGACGCAGAAGATCGATTGGTAGCGCACGTTTATTTCGACTGGAAGAATACAAACTTCCTGAATTCAAAGTGGCAGTCAAAACGCCACAGGAAAACGGAAAGCGCAAAGCCTTCCGTTTAGGTGAGCAGGTCGAGGTAAACCTTCAAGCCGATTATTATTTCGGCGGACCAGTTAGCAACGCCAATGTCGAGGTTGTTGTCTATCAGAAGCCATTTTTTCAGTACTGGCCACGAACACGTGAGTATCCCTGGTACTACGAGGATCTGGACTTTCAGCGTCGTGGATATTATGGAGACGGTCAGGTGATAAAACGGGAGACGATTAAGACCGATGCCACCGGTAAGGCCGTCTTGACCTTCGATACCCCTCGCGAAAATTACAACCAGGATTTTGAATATCGAATCGAGGCGCGTGTTACCGATTCATCCCGACGCGAGATTCTGTCGAGCGATTTCGTACGTGTAACTCGCCAGCGTTACTACGTGGAAGTCCGACCAGACCTCATGGTGTGCCGGCCAAAAGACAAACTAAACGTTGATTTCAAAGCGTTTGATGCGAACCAACAACCTATTTCAACCACCGGCCAAGTTCAGATTAATCGTCTCTACCGTTGGGAGATTTGGATCGATCCGACGGGGCGTGAGGTACAAGGGGAAGAGCTGCAGCGCTTAAGAGCTCGAGGAGAAGTTCCGTCAGAGCCGAATGCGTTATGGAAACGACGATTCTCTGGATACAAAGAAGAATCGATACTAAGTGCAACTGTTACAACGGACTCTGAAGGCACGGGCCACTTAACGTTCCAGCCTGAGAAAGAGGGCTATTACAAAGTTTCGTGGCAGAGTTCACAAGGTGTGGACGCCAGGCGCGACCGATTTCTACCTCCGGTCAAAGCTGAGACATCGATATGGGTCGCGACCAATGCCTCTTCGGATCTTGGTTATCGCACCGGTGGCGTGGAGATAATTGTTGATAAGGATACTTTTCGTGCGGGGCAGACGGCTACAGTGATGCTGAGTGTGCCCACCAACGATCGTTATGTTCTATTCACTATCGAGGCAGAAAATGTCCTGAGCTCTCAGTTGGTCCACATCACAGGAAATACAAAACTCCTTGAAGTCCCAATCAGCGAAAAGCACGTACCCAACATTTTCCTCCACGCAGTGATGGTAACTGACCTTCAATTGTTCCAGGACACGAAAGAGGTTGTAGTCCCTCCGGCGAAGGAATTTTTAACCGTTGCCGTTAAGTCCGACCGCGAGCAGTACCAGGCTCGCGAAGAAGGAACACTATCAATTAAGACAACGGACTATACGGGCCGACCTGTTTCAGCCGAAGTAGCGTTGGGTCTCATTGACGATTCGGTCAAATACATTCAACAAGATTACGCCGGTGATCCGCGACAGTTCTACTACGGCACGAAGCGCGTGCGTCAGGTTCAGTTCCGTAGCAGTTTTGAACAAAAAGCCTATGCCAAGTTAGTTGAAGTTGACGGAAAGATACTGAACGAAAAAGACCTCGCCAGACGCGATGAGGACGAAATGCGTCCGTCCGGCACTCTGGTCGACTCGCTCAATTCAATTACCAAACTGGGGGCTGCAGACGCGGCGGCTCCAACGGTCGCCGAACAACAAGTGATGTCCAAAGCCGAACGGGCCAGTGTTTTTGCCGGAGCTAAAAACGCAGAGGAACCGAAACAAGGCGAAGCTCCCGTTCAAGTCCGGAGCGACTTTCGATCGACTATTTTTTGGCAGCCAGACGTCACAACGGGAGCAGACGGTAGCGCCACGATAAAGGTGAAGTATCCGGATTCGCTGACAACCTGGCAGGCCACCGCCCGCGCAATTACCGTCGGCAATCAAGTTGGAATCGGGGATACCTCAACTCGGACCAAACAACCTTTGATAGTACGGTTGCAGGCGCCACGATTTTTTGTCGTTGGCGATCAGGTCACCGTTTCGGCGGTCCTCAATAACAATACCGATCAATCAATGCGAGTAGTGCCTGGTTTAACAGCAGATGGGCTGAGTGTGACTGGCCAGATCATTGATGGTCGCAGCGTCGAAGGTGCTGGGAAGAGCGTTGACATTCCCGCAAATGGAGAAAAGCGGGTGGATTGGGTGGTCCAGGTAAGACATGCGAGTGACGCGCGGCTAAAGGTCGAGGCTCGCGGTTCTAAGTATTCAGACGCGATGGAGAAGTCTTTTACGATTTTCGAACACGGCATCGAGAAGTTTGTTTCTCGTTCAGGAAAAATGCGGACCGAAAATGTGTCAGTAAATCTCGATCTTCCCAGGGAACGTAAGGTCGAGTCCACTAGGCTGACAGTTCAGGTCGCGCCAAGCATGGCCGTAACAATGTTGGACTCGCTGCCTTACCTGATCAATTACCCTTATGGATGCACCGAGCAGACAATGAGTCGCTTCCTGCCGGCTGTGATCACAGTCAAGACGCTCAGGGATTTGGGGTTAAAGCCCGAAACTGCCATGAACAAGATCTTTGGTGGGATCGAGCAATCAGCTGCTGACGCAACCCATCCGCAAGGTAAACATGATCTAAAAGAACTCCAACAAATGACAAACAAGGGGCTCGAACGTCTATATGATTTTCAACATGCCGATGGCGGTTGGGGATGGTGGAAGGACGGCAGTAGTGATCATTTCATGACCGCGTATGTACTCTGGGGCATGACCATAGCTCGCCAGGGCGGTGTCGAAGTGAAATCAGACGTTATGGAACGCGCCGCCGAATTTCTTGACAAAGAGCTCGTCGAAGAGGAAGCGAACTATGATGCACAGTCGTGGATGCTTCATGCACTGGCAAGTTTTCATGCCACACGACAACAGCGAGAAGTTACCAAATTGCAAAATACGGCGTTCGACAACATTTGGAACAATCGCGACAGGCTGAATGCTTATACGCGAGCGCTATTGGCCCTGGCAGCTCACAACTACGGCTTCAATGACAAAGCGAAGACCCTGGTCGAGAACCTCGAGAATGGGGTCAAGGTTGATAGCAGACCAGATACATCGGTTCTGCAGCGCAATTCACGAGGTGCCGATGTTTCTGTTATGGCAACGGCACATTGGGGAGAGGATGGCATTTACTGGCGGTGGTCTGACGGTGGAGTGGAAGCAACGTCGTTCGTTTTAAGAGCGCTTCTGCAGATAGATCCGACAAACAAATTGATCGAGCCTGTTACCAATTGGCTGATCAAGAATCGACGAGGTGCGCAATGGAGCAATACGCGGGATACGGCAATTGTTGTTTTGACGCTGAACGACTATCTACGCGTGACTGGCGAAGCAAAGTCGGCTGTCAGTTACGACGTGTTGGTGAATGGAGCAAAGATTGCTACCAAACAGATAACTGTCGACGAACTCCTGAGCGCACCGAGCAAATTTGAAATCTCAAGGGAGTTGCTGAAAGACGGTCAGAACGATATCAGCATTGTAAAAAAGAGTGGCGATGGTCCGCTCTATTTTTCCGCTCAGGCAGAATTTTTTAGCGAGGAAGAACCTTTGACGGCCGCGGGTAATGAGATCTTTGTGAAACGTCAGTACTTCAAGTTGGTGAACCACCCAACTCTACTGAAGGGATTCGTTTCCGAGCGGGTACTGCTTAACGATGGTGAATCGGTAAAGACCGGTGATCGCATCGAGATGGTGATGACCGTCGAGGCGAAAAACAACTACGACTATCTTCTATTTGAAGATCTTAAACCAGCCGGTCTCGAAGCCATTCAGATCACAAGCGGCGGCAATCTTTATATCCGGGAATTGAAGTCCGGCGCCATGTCAGGGAATAAAGTCGAGACTACTAATTTTAGCCAGGATGGAGATTTCACCGGTCGCAGTTGCTGGGTTTATCAGGAGCTTCGTGATCGTAAGGTGGCGATGTTTGTCGATCATTTGCCACAGGGTGTCTGGCAACTCAGTTACGAGCTGAGAGCTGAGTCGCCTGGCGTATTTCATGCGCTGCCCGTCCTGGGCCATGCGATGTACGTACCGGAGATCCGAACTAACGGCACAGAAGTTCGAATCAAGGTGACAGATTGACGATTCTTAACGCAGTTCGTCGATGCGGGCCTTTGCTTCCTGAATCATGGCCTTGAATTTTCCGAACTCATCGAGCGACATCGTGACGGTGGCTTTTTCACAGATTCCAGTAGTCAGGGTAACTGCAGTGCCGCGATTGGTCTGTCGAAAAGAAACCATTTCCAGGTCGCCATGAGTTTGATACCGCGCCTCAAATCCTGTGAGTTTGGTCGAGCTTTCGTCGATGCGACTTAATGAATCGATTGCCCCGAGCAGTGGATCAATCTCTTCGTAGTCTACGAAGGCACGATTATCGTTAGGTCGATCGCCACCCTCTCGCAGGGCAATTACGAGTCCTTTTGCACTTTCTGATCGTCCCGGTTGATGCATCTCGACAGCATCAACGCGAATCCCGCGTAATTCGATTGTTGTTACCCGAGTGAAACCCTTAAGAATGACCGTCGAATAACGTTGGTCCAGATTTTCGAGCCTGGTCCTGGGCTCAATTGGTTCACACGTGGCCCGTCGCCAAAACTGCGGTCCAGGGGTTTGGGCGGACGCGGTCGGTGCGCAAGAAACCAACGCTGCCGCAACGATCATGAACAATTTAAGACGCTTCATCGTCAACTCTCCTGAGAGTAGATTGGTGCAGAACTATGCTGGAAAACAAGTATACTTCGCACATGGCTGAGGACTTTTATTGTGACGAAGTTTTGAGTGGTCGAACCTCCGTAAAGGTTGTTGCCGAAACCGACAGCGTTCTAGCGTACCACCACACCAACCCTTATTGGCCGGTCCATATAGTTGTTATTCCTAAACGACACGTCTCATCCGTATTGACGCTGAAGGAGGAAGACAATCAACTACTGATTGAACTCTTAAACGTTATTAAAGAAGTTGCGAGTGTAGTGGTGAGAGAAAATGGAGCCTGTCGAGTGCTGACAAACCTGGGCCAATATCAGGATTCAAAACACCTTCACTGGCATCTCAATTTTGGTGACCCGCTAAGCAACAATAAGAAATAGGACCTATGTTTCAGATAGGTCCTATTGCTTCAGTTCAACCAGACCGCTTAAACCATCTGGGATCGGGCCTGTTCAGCGCGTGCCGCGCCAATGGCCGTCTCGACTTTCTTGACCTCTTCGGGAGGAGGCAAGACTGCCTTCATACCAAGTGATTCTATCCAGAGTTCCCGGCACCAGCCTTTGGTGTGATACAGGTGCTCGTCTTCTTCGTCTTCAACTTCATCGTGTGCCTGTTTCAATAGTTTGGCAAGTTCACCTTTGGCGTGTTTCACGACCTCACCGATTAGGTGCCAGTTTTGATGATCCTTTGTTTCGGCCATGACTACGGCCTCGCAGGCGACCAATTGGGCGGCAACCGGCTCGCCATCACTGAGCGCCATCTCCATCGATGCGACCAGCGTCTCACCAATTGTCTTCACGACCTTTCGGCCTGGCGTCGGTTCGTTGGGATCAAGACCAAGTTTATGGAACACATCCTCAAGGATCTGAACGTGTCTTTTTGTTTGTTCCAGATATTCTTGCCACTCTTCTTTCAAATCGTCGTTTTGTGCGCAGCGAATAGCGGTGGTGTAAACCTGCACTCCGCCTAGCTCAGTCTCCAACGCTTGATACAAGAGCTCCCGCACTTGTTCATCCTTCATAAGCCCCTCCTTGAAAAGATTTTCAGCGTGCGGCTATTCATGAAGCAATAGCCAGGCCATTGGGAGTGGGGGAGAAATCGCGATTCAATTTTGCAATATGATTGCGAGTGTGAGGCTTTCCAGTCAAAGGCAACTATGGTTATGGCCCTTCGCCGTGTTCTATATAAATACGTGACCGTACGAAAGAACCGTCGGATAGCAGCTCGCGTGTTGAGGCGTTCAATCCGAGAACTTACCAGATTTTATTGAGTTATTTCCTGGGTGCCTGGTTTGAACTGAAAGAGTGCGACTGAAACTGCCAGCTTGCTCCTATTCAAAAAATGCATGAAGACCGGTACGACGCGCCCGTTGTAAGCCGAAATACTACTGTAGTCGCCGAAAAATAACGTCGAGTTAGCTTCAAATTCGGGCAGGTCGATTTTGCGATTCACAAAGGTCCGCCCTCCATCGACACTGCGCGCCAGCATCAGTTCGGTTTTTGCACCCTTAGTATCTCGCCTGTCGTAAAAAACCAGGTTTAAGGAGCCATCGATCGGATCAATCGACATCCAGGTGAAGAATTGGGTCTTTCCATTTTTGAGCGGGTCATCATTGACGCGAACCGGAGTGGTCCAGGTATCGCCGCCATCTTTTGAAGACATTACGAAGACATCCTGATCGCCGTTTCTTGAGTCGATCCAGTTTACATAAAGTGTGCCCTTATTTGGACCGTCACTAAGGTCAACCCCAGTTACCGGCATACCATTCGCGCGATCGAGTCCTTCTACTGAAAAGTCCCAACCTCCGGGAAAGTCACTAATTACTTTGTCTTTGCCGAAGGTGAGTCCGCCGTCAGTAGATTTATCAAAGACAAGACCGAGCGGGCCTGCCCAAACAACGTAGACTTCGCCTTTGGGTCCGACCGCTGGAACTGCCCCCTCGACGGTGTTATCACTGTCGACACAATCTCCACCAACATCAGAGATCCGAATCGGCATTGAAAACGTATTCCCCCTATCAGTTGATCTGGAAAAGTAAATCTGAGATTTATGATCAGGGTTGGAGCTCCCGTAAACATCGAACCTGGTCCAGGCCAGGTACACATTTCCCACGAAATGAGAAGCCGACGCGTTGTCTACCACCAAACCAGGCTTGTCCTCGAAGGGTGTGACGGTGTTTACGTGATTCACGACGGGAGTTCCGTCGGTCCATGTCAGCCCACCATCCTGCGAAACATTTATGATCATTCCATTTTCTGCGCGCGCAGGCCGCGATACCCTGATGCCGTCAAACGAGAGGTGCGCGTGATAGGCAATACCATCTTTGCTAAACATTACGACATCATCACCCTGAAAAAGATTTCTCGGATCTGCGGTTGGCACCGTTTTCCACGTCTTGCCACCGTCCATTGAGACGTAGTTGTAACTGCCCGCACGAGGTTTTGGTGGTCTTCCCGTTTGAAAAGACGCTGCGATAATGTTGTCGGGATTTTTGGGATTGATAGCTATGGTGACTTCCGCCGGATTTAGTGCGTCGGGCTCGTTGATCTGGACTACCCGTTGCGGCTTTGCGAGTTGAGCGGTTCCGGCACACAATATTGCGGCCACTAAGAGTTTTTTAATCATAGGTTGATGCTGTACTTGATTGTGATGGGTCTTAAAAAGTATCTAACAGGTTCTTCAGGGTCCATCGCACAAAGTACAAAGTTGAAAGCACAAAGCGCAAGAGAAAGAAATAAAATTACCCGGATATCTAATAAAATGGATGAATTTCAGGAATCGTTAGTGTTCAGAAGAAAGTAGTGAGAGGTGACCGTGCGGTGAGAGCCCTGGCCATAAGCTGAGGCATGGGCCTAAGAGTAACCATGAACAAAGATTTTACAGGAGAACTGAAGGAAGTTACGCCGGCGCTTAGCGGGCGCGATGCTGATCTCTGGCCTGTGTTGACGGACGCTCAGATGACTCGCGTTGCGGAACACGGTCGCTATCGGAAGATTGTCGCAGGTGAAGTTCTGATGAATGCCGGCGATCTCGCTACGCACCTGTTCGTCGTAACTACCGGTGAAGTGCAGCTGATTCGAGAGTCCGAGGAGGGTCAAGAACTCATCGCGCTTTACACTCGCGGGAAATTCACCGGCGAGATAAACATGCTCTCCGGCCGCCGAGGGTTTGTAACAATTCAAGCCCGCACTGACGGAGAAGTTATTGAAGTTGGGAGGGAAGCGCTACTTAGTCTGGTCCAAACAGACAGTGAACTCAGCGATATTTTGATGCGCGCCTTTTTGTTGCGACGACTTGAGCTTATCGCGCACGGGTTCGGAGACGCAGTATTGGTTGGATCATTGTTTTGTGCCTCGACTCTCCGCATTAAAGAGTTCCTGACTCGGAATAATCACCCCTACTCATTTGTCGATCTCGATCAGGATTCGAGCACCCAGGAGATGCTTGATCGCTTCCATATAAAGGACGCAGACATTCCGGTATTAATTTGTCGTGGAACAATCGTTTTGCGCAATCCAACCAACCGGGAGATCGCCGACGTACTAGGATTCAACGAAACCATCGACCAGTCGCATCTTCGCGATCTAGTGATCATCGGTGCTGGTCCATCGGGGCTCGCGGCTGCTGTTTACGGATCCTCAGAAGGTTTGGATGTCCTTGTGCTCGAGTCGAATGCCCCGGGCGGACAAGCGGGGTCGAGTTCCAAGATTGAGAACTATCTCGGATTCCCAACTGGCATCTCCGGTCAGGAGCTTGCAGCCGCTGCGTACGTTCAAGCGCAGAAATTCGGTGCCCAGGTATTGATTGATAGAGCCAGTAGTCTTACGTGCGAACGGAAGCCTTACAGGGTCGAGGTCGAAGCGGGTCAACCAATATCGGCACGCACGATCATAATCGCCACAGGCGCGATGTATCGACGACTTCCGATAAATAACGTGGCCCAGTTTGAAGGTGTGGGGATCTACTACGGCGCCACACCAATGGAAGCTCAACTGGCAAAGGGTCAGGAGGCTATCATTGTGGGTGGCGGGAACGCTGCCGGGCAAGCCGCCGTCTTTCTCGCCGCCACCTGTAGCAAGGTTAATGTGTTGGTGCGATCAGCCGGGTTGGCCGAGAGCATGTCCCGTTACCTGATCCGGAGGTTGGAGGATAATCCGAACATCGACCTCTTCACCGAAACCGAACTTGTCGCACTCCAGGGAAACGGGCATCTCGAGCGAGTTTCCTGGCGCAACAATAGAACAGGTACGGTGATTGATCGCGACATTCGGCATGTGTTCATGATGACCGGTGCAATACCCGGTACTGCATGGCTCGATGGTTGTTTGCGGCTTGATGAAAAGGGATTTATAAAGACTGGTCCAAGTCTTTCAGCAGAGGATTTGAAGCAGGCCAATTGGCCGCTACCGCGAAACCCTCATCTGCTTGAAACGAGTTTGCCCGGAGTGTTTGCAGTCGGCGACGTGCGCGGGGGTAATCTCAAGCGTGTGGCTTCCGCAGTTGGAGAAGGGGCAATCGCAGTTGCCTTTGTCCACCAGGTGCTTAACGAATAGAAGGGAAGAAGTAATGCCAACAGGCGTTTGTGCTCATATCGATATTATTACTGACGTCAAACTCCCTAAGAAGAGAGTTTGCGAAGAATGCATTAAGATTGGCGCCCACTGGTTGCACTTGCGGACGTGCCAGGAGTGCGGGGTCACGCTTTGCTGTGATAGTTCTCCGAATAAACACGCTTCGAAACATGCCCGCGCCACGAAACATCCAGTCATTGCATCTGGTGAACCCGGTGAGCGCTGGCTGTTTTGTTACCCCGATGATGCTTTCGCCGAATATTAGGAAGCCCGCGCGACTGTGAAGCGTCGCGCGTCTCCTATCAATTCAAGAAAATCTCTGATCGTCAGCCGAAGGTCCGTAAAGTGCCGGGACCTTTGCACCCATGAGTCGTAGATACACGGTCATCTGGCCGCGATGATGGGACCAGTGATTTATCGTATCTTGAATCATGATGTGGCGAGGTTGTTCCATCACAACCTGTCCACGCGCGAGGAGACGCCAATTAGTCATCAAGTGCTCATCGGTGGTCCCTTCGAGTGCCGCTTTTGCGTCTGCGGCCGCCTGGTCCAATGCCTTCAGGAGATCGGAACTGGTCTCCTTTCTTGGTTGACCCTCTCTCGAACTTTTTGCTGGCGCGACATCCAGCTCGTCTTGCTTGATCTCCATTGTTATCCACGTTGGGATCGTCGCTACCATATCGGCAAGGTAACCGAAGATCATCGATTTCTCATGTGGCTTCCAGTCATACTTTCCGTCAGGCACTTGCTCAAGAGCACGTTGCGATCGCTCAACTTCCCGATTCATCTCACTTAGCAAAAATTCCGTCAGCTTCATTTGGTCCTCCCAGAATCGATTTGAGATAGGCTAATTGGCGAGTGTCACGCTTCTGTGACGGTGCGGGCAAATAAAACTTTCGCTTTGAATTTCTTAAGGTGGTCTAAAATTAGATTTCCATTAAATCGCGGCCCACAATTATCTGACCCTTGTAGTACTGTCGAATCCCCTGGGTCCATTGATCGTCGGTAATGGAGGAATCGTCGCCAGGAACAAAGTGAGTCAATACCAGCGTCTTCACTCCCGCCTCGCTAGCCACTTTGCCAACATCTTCGGGAAGAGTGTGAGCAGCTAGCAAATGCTGCCGTAAGCGACCTGCGTTCGGTAGTCGTTTTACCAATGCTTCGACTCCTGGCAGATACATTATTTCGTGAACCAGCACATCTGCTCTGCTGGCGAATTTAGCAAGCCCGGGTGAATATGCGGTATCGCCCGAGATCACTACGGACCGATCGAAAGCGTCGAATCGATAGGCATACGATTCTCGAATTGGTGGATGTAATACTCGACAGGTACTCACCGTAACATCGTTATTCTTGAGTATCGTGCCGGGCTGTTCAAAGTCGTGAGGGTGGACCATGAGTCTGGGATCTGGCCTGCCTTCATCGGGCATTCTTATCTCGATGTCAAATTTTGCGTACTCAAAGAAGTCACGAGTCATTTTCTCGAGACCTTTTGGTCCGTACGAGTCGATGCTCACCGGCAAACCCGTAATCCAGGCGTTGTAGAGTAGTGGTCCATATTCAAGGTTATGGTCGGCATGGTGATGAGTGATAAAGATGTAGCGTACTCTGTTCAAAGGTATATTTGCTTGGAGCAATTGACGCGAGACTCCGTAGCCACAGTCAATCAAGTAGGGCTGACCGTTGATCTTAAGGAGGGTTGACGGGTTACTTCTTCCTGCTTCGCCAACACGAGGTCCTCCTTTTGTTCCCAGTAGAATAATGCGAGTTGGGTTTTTAGCTTCTTGAGCCTTGAGATCTGATGCAAAAGCTAATTTTGAAAGTTGGTAGGAAACGCTTAGGTTGAGAATGCCGCTGAGTACTTCTCGACGAGTTACCATAAGGACCTCTCACGCCGGATTTCAATTCAAATTACTTTAGAAAGTCTCTGTGCGACAAACGCCTAAAGAGTAGTAACTAATAAGTATTTCGAATGGTTTTCTCGGTGCAACCTTTGTGCTCTCTGTGTCTTCGTGGTGGTTGGTCTTTCAATTAGAGTCCACCACAGAGCAAGACACAGAGACCACAGAGACGGCACAGAGAAATTCGACTATCGGCCTAAACTAGGTCCTTCGTTGCGGCTCTGCTGCGCGGTG
>DATIBX010000745.1:0-3625 GCA_035457105.1 Pyrinomonadaceae bacterium | reverse complement strand
CTTTCAGCGTCCGGCGTATTCTAAAGGCGGAATGCCTTCCCGGCTCGCACTCCGATTATTTAGAGAATACAAAACGATGGATTCGTTTGCCGGGCTCCTGATGGAGGGGTTACTGCTCGAAATCATTGTTCATACTCTCCGCAGCTCGAAAGGTACAACGAACCGGAAAGCGCCGGCGTGGCTGGTTAAGACTCGAGATCTGCTTCACGATAGCTTTTGTCAGAATTTGACGCTCAAGCAAATAGCCGAAAATGTAGGTATCCATCCGGTTCATCTCGCCACCTGTTTTCGTCGCCACTATGGCTGCACCATCGGTGATTATGTTCGCAAGCTGCGAATTGATTTTGCGTGCGCTCAGATACGCGAATCTAATCAACCACTGACAGAGATTGGAATGAGCGCAGGTTTCTGCGATCAGAGTCACTTCTCCAGATCATTCAAAGAGATCATAGGTATGTCACCATCCGAGTATCGCCTTACTTTTCGAAACATAGCTTAATCCTGAACAAGCCTGCTTAATCAGATCCAAGGTTGAACCAGGTGATCCGTGGTTCAATGCCTTTCTTCTGCGTTGCATCGGACATCTTTGTGCAGTTGCTCAAACCGATATCTGGAGAACTGTCGATGCGAACCGTGCAAATCATAGTGTTCCTCGGTTTTCTGCTTACCGGAGTGGTCCAGGCGCAAACCCCAGACACATTACAACGCGCCATCGCGACCGTCGGTGGAACTGCTGCGTTGGACCGAGCCAAATCTGTAAGCGTAGTAATGGTAGGTACGCTGGACCGTATGCCCACAAATCAGGGTTATTACCCGACCAGGCCATCTCCCGCCCGTACGCAAGAGACCTTAATCATTGACGAACCGAGTCAACGTGCAGCGTTACGCCGGGAAAACACCAACAGCGAAGGCAGCCCAAACACCTGGCGAAACGTGGTTCAACCCGATAACAGCTATCGCATGAATTTGAAGTCAGGGTGGGTCCTTAAGACGAGTAACGAGGATGCCGCCCGAAGTTATGAGATGTGGCGTTGGATGGTTCCACACCTGGCGCTTGCCGACATGGAGAAACGGCGCGGCGATCTCAAATGCGGCGAACGGCGGATTGTTAAAGGGACAGCTTACGAAGTATGCAGGTTCTCAACTGCGGCGGGCACCCCTTTCAACGTGCTCTTCTCCCGCAGTACGGGAGAGTTGAGTGGGTACGAATATCAAGGGGTGACAATGCGTGGTCCAACATTGATGCGTTTCGAATTCAAGCCTTACATGGACTTCGGGATCGGCCGCTTTCCCTCAGGCTATCGTCTAACGGTTGGCAATGATTTATACAAAGACCTGAACGTACTCGACGCTCGCACACCTGATTTGGAAGAACACCCGTGGTTTGTCCCGGCGCCGCCTGATCCACGGCACCCCATCGGTATCCGTGGGCATCAACCGGGGTCAACAGAGGAAGTAGCGCCGGGTGTTTGGTTTATGCGCAACGTTGGCGGATACAACTCGATGTTTGCACGCGTCGGCGACTGCGTTGCAGTTTTTGATGCGGCTGCCAGCTTCGGACACCATGGCGAGGCACTGCCAGGCGGGAGCCACGGTCAAGATCTTTCAGCCATCATTCTTGCGAAGGTGAGGGAAGTCACTGGCAAAGGAGTTTGCTATGTGATTCCAACGCATCACCACGACGATCACTTCGGTGGAATCGTCGGCTTCGCTCGCGCCGGCGCAACCATCATCACGACCCCGAATAATTATCAGCTAGCGCAGATTGTTACGCGCCGCAATGGTTTGTCGTCAGCTCCAAAGATTCAACTGGTAAGAAATAAGATGACAATCGGGAGTGGCGATGAGCGCATTGACATCTGGGTCATGAACAACGAACAACACGCCGAGTCAATGCTCTTTATTCATTTGCCGGGCAAGCGCATCATCTTCGAGGGCGACTTGTCAGATTACATTCCGTCGCTATGGAACTTTCTGCGGTTTGTTGACCGGCAGGGATTGAAAGTAGATCGAGTGTTTAGTGTACACAGTGCGAATCCACACTCGTTAAAGAAGCTGCAAGGAGAGGACCCGGAGAATTGAAGCTACCAACTTTCATTCTGTGCTTATTAGCGACCACTATCGTTGTATTTTATGGTGGCTCGGCTCGCCATGAAGCATTTCAAAACACAACAAACGAACGCGCTCGCGCGGTCCTCGACGAGTCACTGAAAGCTCTGGGCGGAATTGATCGGCTGAAAAACATTACGTCCATCACCATGAAGGGAACTGGTGGGGAGCATCCTTCAGCTCAAGCACAGGGTTACAAATACGGAAAGCGAACTGATCAGGCATACCAGGAGACGCTGGTGGCTTTCGCCAGCCAAATGAAATTTGCCTTCGAGCATCGGACCGACGAAGGCGAGCGAAAAATCAGATGGCGCAGGTGGCTTTACGATAAGGATCAACGTTTAGTTGGGGACTTCCTGGTCCAGGCTACTTACATGGGCCACGGCGAGTCGGTAGTGCGGCAACGCACTCAGCAAATGCGTCGAATTCCTCACTTGTTGCTTGTCGAAGCCCGCGAGAATCAGTCGTCACTAAACTTAATAAGCGATTCCAGCAGTTACCGTGGCCGTGAACACTCTGTCGTTGCTTACACTCCGCCAAACGAGAGTACGACGCTCAACTTATTCTTCGACAATCAGACTCATTTGCTTTCAAAATTGGAGTACCAGACCGACTTTCCGACCTTCGGTGACACTCGTATCGAGTACACGTATTCCGGGTATCGACCTGATCGAGATCTTGGCTGGGTGCCGTCGCGGCATACGATAAGTGTGGCCGGAAATATTGCTTTGGAGACTGGGATCACAATGACCGCGAACATTCCAGGAGCAGAAAAGATCTTTGAGCTACCAAAATTTCCGGTAGCTTCGCGCGAAGCAGTATTTCAACTTCCCGCCAATCTGAGAGAGGCCGTAGGAAGGCCAGGCACGGTGGTGTCAGCAGCCAAAGGAGTTAACGTCCTGGAGCTTAGCGGCTTCACGGTGATGTTTATTGAATTCAAGGATTTTGTTCTCGTTGCAGAGGCGCCTGCGCTTCACCCGTCGGTAGTAAACATACCAGCCGCGATTCAGCCGGGAAGTAACGATCTGTCCGAAGCGTTCATCAAGAAGATCAAGGAAACGGTGCCAGGTAAACCGATAAAGTATCTTGTCGTGAGCCACTATCACAGCGATCACTCTGGCGGTGCGCGCGCGTTTATGGCTGAGGGCGCTACTATTCTCACAACTTCAGGCAATCGGAGTTTTTTTGAGAAGATGGGTTCCGCTAGTTACACCTTGAAACCAGATCGCTTTTCGCGCAGTCCGCGTCCTGTAAAAATTGAGACGATTCAAAAGAAGAAAACAATTACTGATGGTGTTCGGACCGTCGAGCTGATTGATGTCGGCCCTAATCCGCACTGTAACGAGAACCTGGTCGTTTACGTTCCCGCTGAAAAGATCTTGTTTCAGGGAGATCTTTTTTATTTCGATTCTGGAGATCCATTTCCGCCAAAAAACCGAACAGTAATCATGTCGTTTTTTGCGAAATGGCTCCGGGATAATAATCTCGCTCCGGAGAGAATCTATAGCGTTCACAG
>DATIBX010000744.1:0-5962 GCA_035457105.1 Pyrinomonadaceae bacterium | reverse complement strand
TCAAACACAACTCGACTTCATCGGCGTTGAAGTAGGCCCACACGTCTACCTCTTTCCCATCTTCCCAGTTCCAATGAGGATAAATGTGCAACACCGGTTTACTGGTCCACTCGCTCTGGTACATGTAATAAGTGTCTTTGGGAAAGCCTGCCAGGTCGATTATTCCAAAGTACGAACTGCGGGCCGGCCACTCGTATGGAGTTGGCTCGCCAAGATAATCCCACCCAGTCCAAATAAACTGCCCCGCAAAGAAGTCTGCCTTTTTCACGATCTTCCAGGTCTCTTCCTGCGTCGAGCCCCAGGGCGTACTGCAGTTGTCATAAGCTGAACATGAGTAGTCGGCATTTCCATCCTTGAAGGGCTCATCCCACTTTCTGGGCCAACGCCGAATGACATCCGAGGGCATATCGTACGTGCCTCGACTCGCGAGTGAAGATACTGTTTCGGTACCAATCAAAGGACGACCAGGGAACAGTGTCGGAAACTGTGGAATACGCTCATGAGCATAGTTGGTACCGACCAGGTCGAGTCCGCCGTCGCTGATCAGCCTGTTTTTGGGATCGACAAAATTGCAGGCCGCGGTGATTGGTCTGGTCTTATCGAGATTACGAACGATGGACGACAACTCAGCGCCTATGATTCCTGCGGCCGGGTTACTCTCCCATTGTTCGGAAATTTCATTACCAATACTCCAGATGATCACACTCGGATGATTCCGATCGCGTAGGACCAGGTCTTCAAGATCTCGCTTATGCCATTCGTCCCAATCGAGATGGTAATCAAATTTGGTCTTCTCTTTCTTCCACATATCAAAGGCTTCGTCCATTACAACGAAGCCCATTTTGTCAGCGAGATCAAGAAGTTCCGGGGCTGGCGGGTTGTGCGAGGTGCGAATACCGTTTGCACCCATGGCCTTCAACATCTCCAGTTGCCGCTCGAGTGCTCGGGTGTTGATTGCGGCGCCAAGGGCGCCTAGATCATGGTGATTACAGACGCCGTTGATCTTGAGAGCCTTGCCGTTGAGGAAGAATCCCTTTTCACGATCAAACGAGAAGTACCGCACACCAAAGGTCGTTTCGTAACGGTCGACCAGTTTTCCTTGGACACGAACCTCAGAAACCGCTTTATAAAGATAAGGGTTATCCGTCGACCAAAGATTTGGACCACGAACGATTGCGTCCTGACTAAGTTCTGTCTGAGATTCAATTTGATTGTTCGGTGATGCAACTCTTGTCAGTTCTTTTCCGGCTGCATCGAGAATCAACGTGGTCAGGTCAAACTTTTCTCCGCTCGTCGATTCAGACGACATCCTCCTTACTCTAGTCTTTATGCTGATTCGAGCCTGGGAGGTGCTGACTTCAGGAGTCGTAACAAACGTCCCCCAGTGATCGACGAATAGACGATCAGTAGTGGTCAGCCAGACGTTGCGATAAATGCCTGATCCGGAATACCAACGTGAGTTTGGTTGCTGGGAATTATCAACCTTGACGGCAATAATGTTTTTGCCCGGTTTCAAATGAGGAGTCAGGTCATATTGAAAGGAACTGTAGCCGTACGGACGCTTACCCAGGAACTGACCATTGAGCCACACTTCGCTGTTGCGGTAGACGCCATCGAAGTCGATAAAAACAGACTTTCCCTTAACGGGAGTTATCTCAAAAGCCTTTCGGTACCAGCCGATGCCACCGGGCAGTGCTCCGCCACCGAAGCCCGCGGGATTCTTCTGATCGAATGCGCCTTCGATACTCCAGTCATGTGGCAGATTGAGCAAACGCCATTGCGAATCATCGAGCTCTGGACGTTGCGCATCTGGAACATCACCGAGGTAAAAGCGCCAACCTTGATTGAAGCTTTTGGTAGCTTCGGGACGAGGATTGGCAAAAGCAGCATGGCCCAAAAATACAAAAGCAGTAAGAAGTATCAACATTCGTTGAGCAAACATAGTTGTCATAGTTTTCCTATCAAGCTCTCAGCGTTACTCAGCGACTCGTCTCTGCGGTCAAAGTTTTACTAATTACCTTATCGTTATCGTCTTTCGCAGTTTGATATCAGCTGAAGACGATCCGATCATGATTTCAAGTTTGCCTGGCTCGACGTCAAACGCGTGCTTTTCTACATTCCAATAACCCAATTGTTCAGCTTTTAGTGGCAGCGTTACCAGCTGGCTCTGGCCTGCTTTCACCATCACTCTGCTAAAGCCTTTGAGTTCTTTGAGAGGCCTTGTCACGCGTGAGTCCGGATACCGCACGTATAACTGCACTACTTCCTCGCCGTCGACCTTCCCTGCATTCTTGAGACTGAAAGTTATGTTCAAAGATCGTCCGTTGGAAAGCACTTCCGCATTCGTTCCTAGACCGGAGTACTGAAAGGTTGTGTAACTCAAACCATACCCAAACGGGTAGAGTGGCTCGCCTTTGAAGTACATGTAGGTCCTGCCATTTCGAATGTTGTAGTCCAGCATCGGCGGCAGTTGCTCGAGAGACCTGGGCCACGTTTGGACCAGACGTCCGGCGGGATTGTAATTCCCAAAGAGAACATCGGCGAGTGCACTGCCTTCTTCCTGACTGTTGTGCGCAAGATGAACAATCGCCGGGATATTTTCCTGGCTCCAATTGATCGCATAGGGAAAACTCGAGACCAGCACCATGACGGTTTTGGGATTCACTGCATGAATTTGTTTAACCAGGTCTTCCTGCTCCAGCGTGATTGACTCGCGATCGACCGCCTCTCGTCCTTCGCTGGGTGACGACACTTTGGCCCAAACGGTATCGTAGTTGCCATTCGGATGGTTTCCAACACAAACAATCGCGACGTCAGAATTGCGAGCCAACTCAAGCGCATGATTTGGGTCGGTTCCGTCTGAGTAAGCAACTTTTACCGACGGACCTACTACAGCCTTAATTCCTTCCAGCGGCGTGATTCGATAAGGTGGCGTTCCGCTATACCAATCAAGCAGCACCTGATCGGCGCGTGGTCCAATCACCGCAATTGACTTCAACTGTCTTTTATCAAGCGGCAGCAGACCCGTGTTCTTGAGCAGCACAATTGATTTCTGCGTCGCCAGTTTGGCAAGCAACTTATGTTTTTCTGACAACCATGGATCGTTAGACTCGGAACCAATGTTTGAGTAACGAACGCGCGCGGCGGGATCTAACAGGCCCAACTTGATCATTACTCTGAACACCGTTCTTAATACCCGATCGATGTCCGCCTCTGTTAACAATCCCTTTTGCAACGCTCCGCGCACCGGGCCTCGATAGTCATCGAGAAACTGGCCAATGCCGGCCTTTACCGACGCCGCGGCTGCATGTTCAAGGTCAGGTGAGTAGTGAGTAGAGCGAACGAGGTTGGTCATTGCACCGGCATCAGTACAAATGATTCCATCCTGGCCCCACTCTTTCCGAGTCACTTCTTCTAGCACCGGATTAACCGTCATCGGCACGTTGTTCATCTCGTTGTACGAGGCCATGAAAGCGCGCGAGCCACCCTCAATCACACCCATCCGAAAGGGAGCTGAGTAATACTCTCTGAACAAACGCTCGTCAAAGTTTGAAGACGTCTTATCCCGATCGTTCTCATTGCTGTTTGCCAGGAAGTGCTTCATCAGTGCGGCAGAGAGCCAGTACTTTGGGTCGTCGCCCTGTAAGCCTTTGACAAAGGCTACGACCATTGTGCCGTTGAAGTAAGCATCCTCGCCGTAACACTCTTCGGTTCTGCCCCAACGCGGATCTCGGCCCAGGTCAGCGTTTGGAGAACGAATAACAATTCCACCTTGTTTGTATTTGGGGCTCTGAAAAACGTAGCGAGCTTCGTAACCCTCAACCTGCGCGACCGCCTTCAGCAGTTCAGCATCCCACGTTTCTCCGAGTCCGATGCCCTGCGGAAAAGTTGTGCTGGGAATAGTTTTTGGTTTGCCCCAACTTCCTGGACCACCCTGAGTCAGACCATGAATACCTTCAACGTGTCCTGATGCTTTTATGCCGAGCCGCGGCACACTGGGATTGGTATCAAGACATTCGATCTTCTCGTCCAGGGTCATTAAGGAAAGTATATTGTCCATACGTTCCTCAGCCGGAAGATCTGGATTTTGAAACTTGTACTGATACTGAATATTGGCATGAGAGGCCGTCCAAGGGCCCAGCAATGTAAAACCGATCAGAGCCGCCACAAGAGCGACAGAAAGAAGGAGCCTGGTAGTCACAGTGTTCATGAGTTTTGAGTGCTGGCGGTCTTTGGACTTAAAAGTGTGAAAGTCCGACCTCTCATTCACACCGGGCTTCAGCCCGGTGTCTGGCCTCGCGACAAATAAGGAAACCGTTTCAACGGTTTCTCAGTCTGGCAGTTGACCTAACTCCCTCGTATTCAACAGCCTCAGTGCATTAACGAGAGGAGCAAACCGTTAAAACGGTCTGCGTCTCATGTTGCCTTTATCACCGGGCTGAAGCGGTGAGAATGAGAGGTCGACCTGTTGTTACGAACAGAGAGCCTACTTTACGTCCGTGCTGGCTGGACGAGCCTGACCTTCTACGACTTTTATGTATTTATTCAGAGGCAAGTCTGTAAGCTTATCCACCTGGCCACTGGGCCATTTAATCTGGATACTGTCGATCTTGGCTGCCTTGCCAATGCCAAGTATCTCTCGAGGGTCGTGCGACGAAAGATAGCTTCCGCCACTTGTCTTCAACCGAGTGCGCTTTACTCCACCGGCTTCCCACGTAATCATCGCTCCAACTGCACCAGGATTACTCTTGGTCGACACAAGTTGTAAACCCAACCAGTTGTTCTTATTACCGCCATCATTGCGAAGTAATACGGGCGCTTCTCCATTATTGATGATCAGAACGTCGAGATCCCCGTCGTTGTCATAGTCGCCGACAGACAAACCACGAGCGGGCCAATCTTTCGTGAACGCCGCGCCTGAGGTGGCGCTGACATTTCGATACTTGCCGTTTTCGTTCTCAAACATCAACAAAGGCTCTTTGTATTTCACCTTGAGGGATTGAATCTCAACCATGTCGTCAGGATGCCCATTCGCCAGAATCAGATCAGGATCACCATCGTTGTCGTAGTCAAAAAATTTCAAGCCCCACCCACTCAATAGTCGCGTCGCTTGACCAATTTCTCCTGGTTTATCGACAAAGGTCAGGTCCTTTTGATTTTGATAAAGACTGAACAATTCCTGATCGATGTTGGCGACAAATAGGTCCTGCCAACCATCGCCATCGAAATCGGCAGCGTCAACTCCCATCCCGGAACGAGGAGCACCTGAATCACTGTAAGCCACACCTGACAACAGGCCTGCTTCTTCAAACTTGCCCTTCCCCTTATTTACGAAGAGGAAGTTTGCGAGAGTGTCATTGGCGACAAAGAGATCCATCAGACCGTCGTTATTAACATCCGTTGCGACCACGCCAAACGACTTGCCCAGCGATCCGGAAATACCCGAGGGCCCGCTTACGTCGGCAAACTTGCCTCCTCCTTCATTATGAAACAAATAACTGGGGCGCGGTTTAAAGACGCGGGGGACGCAGTAGTAACGTCGGCCAATCCGGTTGTCCCCACAAAAGATTGTGCCTGTGCCACTATACTGAACAAAGCTCGAGACAAAGAGGTCGAGCTTTTGATCGTTATCGTAATCAAACCAGACTGCACAGGTTGACCAGTTTGGAGCTGCCACTCCTGCACTCTCCGTCACCTCGGAAAACGTACCGTTGCCATTGTTGTGAAATAAAACATTGCGGCCATAGTTGGTGACGTAGAGATCTTGCCAACCATCTCCGTCGTAATCACCCGCCGCAGCGCCCATTCCAAAATCGCCCATCTTCCCACAAGCGACTCCGGCCTTATCCGTTACATCCGTGAAAGTGCCGTCGTGATTATTGTGGTAAAGAGCGTTCTTGAGTGGAGTCTTCGGCGAGAAAAAGTCTGATGGACCACTGTTGACGAGATAGATGTCCATCCA
>DATIBX010000743.1:0-3276 GCA_035457105.1 Pyrinomonadaceae bacterium | reverse complement strand
CGAGAAAATCATTATCACTTGATAAGACGTGACGAAGCGTAATGTCTGGAAGTGTCCTTGGCTCGCTGGTCATTCAGGTCAACTCTGCTCACGAAGTCGATTGAAAACGGCTTCGTAGTAAAATCCATGCTCATCCTGCCTGATTGGTACAAGAAACAGTTCAAACTGGCCCAACTTTTCGTGGTCGAAAGTTTGAATCCCTTGATCGAGAAAACTTTCGAGCGGTCCACGAAATACAATCGAAAACTCCTCTTGCTGAGGATACAATTTGAGCTCGGAAACCTCCGTTAACTCCAACTCCACGCAGCTTTCTTCGGCAATCGGAATCTGAAACTTTGTATTGACGCTTTGTTTAAATGCTTCGTGGCTTAAAACAGCCTCCATTCAAATTTCCTCCTATGGTGATGCTTTGTATTGGAAGTGAGACGAGTTGCGTTGCATTTGCCGTTAACGAGGTTTGTTCATTATCAAAACCAGAAAATCCTCAGGGTTGGGTCCGAAATGATATTTTGTATTTAGCGGCGAAAAGGAGTGGCCGGTCAGCCGAATCTCTTCAGCAACCTTTCCACATTGTTTGTCGAAGTCTGATTTGGAAATCACCGCAAAAGGAAACGTCGTTCCGTGTTTCTTTAAGACATGATTCAGACAGAGTATATGTTCCTCTCGGCCGCTGAGTACTAAAACATCATCATCTAGCTCAAGAAAACTCTTCAGTGTCTCCAGCTTGCACTGAAAACCGATTTTGGTGGCGCAGGCTTTGAGGTGGCCGAAATGAATTGTGTACTCATCATGGTTTAAATGAAACGATCGAGCTGGATAATGTTGTTCCGCACCATACTCAGAGACGATCAAAGTGCCTCCGGGCTTGAGATGTTTCCAGGCACGTTCGAGAAACTGAAATGCCCCGGCGTTAACGAGAAACGAATCGGGCGCGCCGGTGACGGACAGATCATACCTCTTTACGAACTGTGCACCGTCTCCTTCCCAACCCCGGCCATTACGGCTTCGCTTAACAGGGGCGACAGGAAAATCCGCAATAACTTCGTTGCTAATGATCAAGTCAAACATGAGATTCGAGAGATCAAACTGAGTCGCGTCTTGTTGGAAATGTTGGATCTCAGTGGCAAGTGAACTCAAAAGTTTTCTTTGATTTTCTATCAACGCAGGTGACAGATCGAGAATGTGATACTTGATCTGTGTCCCCGACTCTTCAAGGCTCTTAGCTTGCTCAATAAACGAGCGAGCGAAAGTTCCAGTGCCGCCACCTACCTCCAAAACCTTAAGCTCACTCGAATGGTCCAGCATGGGAACTTTAGCTTTGAAGGCCGAAATGCAAAACCGCGAGCCATAATCGAGACCGCCAAGGGCGTCGTGGGGAAACCTGAAACAGTGGTTAACAGTGGGTTCGATTAAGTCGAATTCCCAACCTGCGTCTTCAATCCCTTCTAAGTGGAAATCAATTATCGTTTTGTCGGGCTCGGGTGAAAGCGGTTCGTTCCATCTATTAGAGTGGTAGAGATTCCGCGGCACAATGTTGACAGCGCTAAATGGATCGCTCAGAGCTTCTGGTTGCGACGTAAGTTTGATGAGCTGACGTTTTTGACTCGTGAGAAAATCGACCGCCGCGCGGAATTCAGAGTGCTTCAGAATGTCGAGGCCTTCCGTTCCTGGTAACGCTGAAAAAATTTCCTTCAGAGTTTTGGTACCGTCAGCTTGAAGAATGATGTTCGCGGTTAGCGGCGTCAGCGGCTCCTCGATCACTGCCGGCAGTTCATCTCTTTTTCGCGAGTAGACGGTCTGCTCCATTGAAGTCCGAACCAAACTCCATTCACCGTTTTCCATACAATAGATCAGAGCAGGGTTCTGAAGCGGACGGGCCACGTACAATTCCAGCAGGCTGTCCAAGGGATCCCGGCCTTCGGCAAGCAAGAAATCGTGATAAATAAGCTCGTCAATCTCAGCACCAACTTGAGCTAAATTCGAGAAGTCTGCTTTGTTGAATGAAGCTCGATGCTCGGCAATTAGTGCGTGCAATAAAACCCGGACTGAGTGGCCGGGTTCAAAAAGGGTGCCTGTCAATCGATGAAAGACGGCGTACTGAGTGAACTCCGGAAATAAACTACTCTCGACCAGACTTATGTACGGGTTGATGCGATAGAAAGTCACAATGGGTTTACGTCGAGCTGCTAGTTTGGTACAGGTGGAAGCCACGTCATTTCCAGGTATGCCGCTTCAAACCCGGTACGCGAAAAACCCAAACGCTCGTACAGGCGCACCGCTGGTGAGGTTTCAAGGACGTGAAGCTTAAGCGGCTTGCCGGATGCTGACGCTTCGGTCATTAAATCTTGAATCAAGCGAGTCCCAATACCTGCGTTCCTATAGTCAGTTAAAAGAGCGATGTCTGTAAGCGATATCGCGGTGTCAGTTCGATCTACAAGTATTCTCCCGACGTCGCGTCCGTTAAAAACAATAATTCGGTTATCAACGCGAGGGTAAGTCCGCTCTCGAGCCAGGAACTGCATTTTAATGAAGGTTAGTTTTTGGTTCTCATCCCATTCTAAGCCTTCCAGCTCATCGAGCCGAGTACTGGCGTAAACCTCCAACAGAAAAGGCTGATCTTCGGGGGTTGGTTCGCGCAAATTGATATTCACGCCTTCGTCTTTGACCGTGATCATAGATGAGAGTTATTGCTTTAGGTGTTCGCGTAAATCGAGGTTGCGGATCAAGCGGTGAAGATAGTTGGGATGGATGCCCAGGATCTTGCCTGCTTCTGTCACGTTACCTTTGGCCTGGTCCATTGCTCTCAGAATGATATCGCGCTTCGTTTGCGTGACAGCTTCATGATAGCCGGCCGTTGAAACCGGAATTGCTGTTTTCCTCTCAAGTAAATTTTCAGGTAAATCCTCGGGAAGAATCTGATTTGTCGTACCCAGCACAACGGCACGTTCAATAGCATTCTCGAGCTCGCGAACATTACCAGGCCAATCGTAACTAAGAAGAAATGTGCGCGCCTCGGGAGAAATTCCCATCAACTTACGATTGCATGTTGGACCATATCTGTTGGTGAAGTAATTAGCCAGCAACATTATATCTTCAGGTCGTTCTCGCAGCGGAGGCATTTCAAACGAAACGACGTTCAGACGGTAGAACAGATCCTGCCGGAACTCGCGAGACTCGATTGCGTCTTCGAGATTCTTGTTGGTAGCGGCAATTACCCGAAGATCTACTTTGATCGTCTGTATGCCCCCAACACGTTCAAATTCCCGCTCCTGAAGA
>DATIBX010000742.1:0-4682 GCA_035457105.1 Pyrinomonadaceae bacterium | reverse complement strand
GTTACTCGCGCATTGGCTCTTGACGACCGTTCTCAAATTCAGTCCCGAGCAAGTGCGGTACCTGGGTGAGATCAAACTCGATTCGGGTGTGCTTGTTTTCACACTCGCATTGAGTGTGTTGACCGGATTGGTATTCGGACTGGCGCCGGTATTGAGTGTGACAAAGGTCGATTTGAACGTGAGTCTCAAGGATGGTGCGCGCGCAGCTACCGGCAACCGGCGTCAGCATCGTTTGCGCAGCCTGCTGATCGTTATGGAAGTTGCCCTCGCGCTGATCTTGTTGACGGGTTCCGGCTTGTTGCTGAAGAGCTTTGTGAACCTCCGCAGCGTTGAACTCGGTTTCAATCCTGAGCGGCTGCTCACGATGAGTGTGCGATTGCCTTTTAACGATTACAAAGAGCCGGAACGACGCGTGAACTACTTTCAACAGACGTTGAGCAACCTGCAACAACTGCCCGGCGTTGCAGCGGCAGGGATCTGTTTCTCGCTGCCGATGACGGGTGATGGTGCGACTGATCGCGTCTGGATTGAAGGCCAGCCTGATCCACCCAAAGGTGAAGAGCCGGTCTTGCGCGGTGGCAGTGTGTCAGCCGATTACTTCAAAGCCATGGGTATTCCGTTGCGCTACGGTCGCGCCTTCAGCGAGGAGGAAGTTTGGAAGGGACGACCGGTCATTATCGTCAACGAGGCGTTTTCACGACGGTTTTTCGGCGGTGAAAATCCAATTGGTAAGCGCATCAAGGTCGGTCCTTCAAACGCGCCATATTCAACGATCGTCGGAGTCGTTGCTAACCATATTCAACCGGGCGTCGATAATCTGATCTGGGAAGAGATGTTTTATCCCTACGTCAACACGGCGGATCCGCCGTTGACGGTGATGAACCTCGTGGTGAAAACGTCTGGAGATCCTGCCGCGATGAGCAGTGCGATCGTGAATGAAACACGAAGACTGGATCGTCTGCTGACGCTGACTAATATTAAAACGATGAATGAACTGCGACGCGATGCATTGCAATCTGATCGCTTCAATCTTGGGTTGATGGGATCGTTTGCAATTCTGGCGTTGCTACTTGCGGCCCTCGGGATCTATGGCGTGATGAGCTACACGACGGCGCAACGCACGCGCGAACTCGGCATTCGTCTCGCGCTCGGCGCACAAACACGCAGTCTGCTTAAGCTCGTAACGTTACAAGGAATGAAACTAGCGTTGATCGGGATGGTGCTCGGTTTGTTGGGATCGTTTGTGTTAACGCGACTGATGAGCAATTTGCTATTTGGAGTTGAGGCGCACGACCCTTTGACCTTCGCAGCAGTCGCCCTCGTGCTGTCAATCTTCGCCCTCATCGCCTGCTACATCCCCGCCCGCCGCGCGACACGAGTCGATCCGCTCGTAGCGCTGCGGTGCGAGTGAATTTGGGATCTTTGCGAACCCTCTTGACGTTGCTGATTTGTTCAACCTTAATCTCCAAATATGGACTACCGCGATTACATGACAATCGATCCAAATAAGCGTGAAGGAAAGCCTTGTGTTCGCGGCTTGCGAATCACGGTCTATGAGGTTTTGGAATACCTTGCTTCTGACATGACCGAAGCCGAGATACTCGACGATTTTCCCGATCTAACACGTGAAGATCTGAAAGCCTGCATCGCGTTTGCGGCAGATCGAGAGCGCCGACTGCTAACCGTGCCCGCCGCATGAAGTTGCTGTTTGATGAGAATTTATTTCCTAAGTTAGCGCGCTTACTCGCTGATCTCTTTCCTGACTCAGTACACGTCCGTGATGTTGGATTGAAGGCAGCCGATGATTCCGTTGTTTGGAAATACGCGCAGGACAACACATTTGATCATTTGCTCGAAGGATTCCGACCTGCACCAGCGAAGTTTCCTGTTGGGATTTCCTCCGAAAGTTGTGTGGGTACGATTGGGTAACTGTTCTACTTCGGATGTAGGACCTTGCTCCGGAAACACTTTACGTCGATAGAAGTGTTGCGAACGATGATTATGCTTCGTTCCTCATCCTATCGTCTTGATAGCGCGGTTTTCATAATGACACGTCGATTCGAACTAACTTCACGCGCCCAGACGCGCCAGCTTTTATAGAAACATCTGACTTACGACAGCGGAAGTGCTTTGCAACGAGTGCAAGCAGCTCTTCGTTTGCTTTACCTTCCACTGGCGGCGACTTGAGCTGGGCCAGCCACGTCCCATCTTCTCTTTCCTCAAGCAGGCTCGTGCGTGAATTGGGTTTGACTTTTATTTGGATGACTCTCGTCTGCATCACGTAAGTGCGGTTCCGCCGTCAGAATGAGCGAAATTGCAGTAACTCCACTTTCATCCAACTAAGCGTGTCTTCCATCGTTATTAAGTTTGGCCCAACCCGGTTGATCGGTAGGACGTGGGTTTGACTGTTCAGTGGACCGTATTATACGTCTCAGTTTGAAAATTGAAAGATTCGACAGCGCTATTTTACGAACGTTCAAACCATTCGAGTCCGGCGGGCAGATCAATCGACGAAAACTCTAAATGGAGCACGCGTCTGTGTCCTGGGTTGAGTGCAATGGTTGATGAGTGGAGGAGGAGCGGGCGCATCAACAAGCCGCCACCTCGCGGCACCGCGCACGTTGTTGGTGTCGGCTGTTGTTTCCAATAAGCAATTTGCGATGAATTCAAGCGGCCGTACTTGTGTGTGCCCGGAAGTACACGTAATGCGTCATTGGACACATCAGCTCGGTCCAAATGAATCCTAAGATGCCTTGCACGACCCGGGCCCTGGTTCCCAGAATGGGTTCTACGAGTGATCTGCATGCAGGGCTGTTTGCAAAGTCGCGGGTGAGGGGGACAACGTTGAGGAGATTTCGGATACCGAAGAGTTTCCCTGCTCGTTGACTCTGGTCGTTTTCGAGATTTGCGTTTACCAAAGCTTCAAGCATGTTTGAGATTATTTCGGAATCGAGGAGGTCCGGCACGATCGCGAAACCATCCCGGGCAACTTCTTCAACGTAATTCGGTGTCATTGCTAGAAGTTTAGACTGCGCGGGACGGAATGAACACACCCCTAACGTGCGTGTAAGTCCACAGTGGGGTGGCCACGGAAGGCCACCCCTACAATGACTTGGACGAGTTGAAGCCAGTTTTGTAGGGGCGGCCCTCTGTGGCCGCCCCAATGGAAATGGAGCAAAGGTCCAACAGAATTGACATGTAATTCCCGTAAGATTCACGACTGATTTAAACACGATTAGCAGGTCCAATATGCAACCATCAACACAACTCAACCACGCTGCAAAAGTGAGAACCACGCTACTGCCGTCTGGACGATCGATACCGGTGCTCGGTCAGGGGACGTGGAGGATGGGTGAAGATCATTCGCGACGCCAGGCAGAAATCGACGCGCTTCGACTCGGATTAAATCTCGGTATGAACCTGATCGATACCGCAGAGATGTACGGCGAAGGTGGAGCAGAAGAAGTCGTTGGTGAGGCAATTGAAGATCGACCTCGCGCGGAAGTCTTCATAGTTTCCAAAGTCTATCCGCACAACGCCAAGCGACGCGACGTGATTGACGCATGTGCGCGAAGTTTGCGGAGGCTCAAAACCGGATACATCGATCTATACCTATTGCATTGGCGCGGTGATGTTCCGCTTAGCGAAACTCTCGAAGCGTTTCAGTTTCTCAGAGACAAAGGAGAGATTCGAGACTTCGGTGTCAGCAATTTTGACGTCGACGACATGGAGGAAGCATACGAACTGCAAGGCGGTAATGAGATCAGTACGAATCAAGTGCTGTACAACCTTACATATCGTGGGATTGAGTGGGACCTGCTTCAGTGGTGTGACGAAAGAAGGATTCCCGTCATGGCGTATTCACCAGTTGGCCAGGATGCGAGCGGGCAAAAGCGAATATTCACGAATGCAGCGGTCAAAGAGATCGCCGCACGACACGAAGCCACTCCTGCGCAGGTTGCTTTAGCATGGTTACTGCGGCGGCCTGAGCTCATAGTGATTCCCAAGGCGACGCAGCCACAACACATTCGCGAGAACCGAGCCGCACATGACATTGAACTCACGGACCAGGATCTTCAAGAGCTGGACAAAGCCTTTCCGCCGCCAAGTCGAAAGATCCCGCTCGAGACAAACTAACGAGCCGCAGAGTCATCTGATTGATGAAAGTGCTTGACAGGATCAGTGAAGCTGTCTTATACAAAACAGGCGCGCGATGAGTGCGCGTTGAGGAAAGTTTTTCAATGATGACGAACCGAACATTTAAACAGCACACGACCACGCGGCAACCTAGAACTGCCGTGAGTATGGCCATGTGTGCGTTAGGTTTGTGCATAAATAGCCTCCAAATCAGGCAATAATTCAGCGGGAGCGGCTCCCGCTCCCAAATCTCAAAAGTAAATCAAGAGAATTGAAGGAGCGGGCAGCTTCCCTGGGAAGTTAAAAGCCCGCTCCTTTAGTTTTTTGATAATCGAAGTAGTTTTGCGAGATGAAGGCAGGGAGCCTTCACGGATGATGAACTCGGTGCTTTTGGAGAGTCCGCGAGTTCGTCATCCTCAGGAGAAGTGTGCCTCGAAGTGTGTTCGCGGCAGTGTCTCTCTCTGCCTTCATCTGTTTTGGCACATGGATCCTCGGGTATGAAGTTCGAGTGGAGGCGTCGCCTAAAGGTATGGCAGCGGTTTGCT
>DATIBX010000741.1:0-3368 GCA_035457105.1 Pyrinomonadaceae bacterium | reverse complement strand
TTTTTATCTTTGTTGCTCTCGTCCCTGCGCGCGCGCAGGACGTCGATGACGTTATTCGCACTGAAACTTCACTCATACAACTGAATATTGGCGTGGTCGACAAGCAGGGTCGCGCTATCACATCGCTAACGAGAGAAGACTTCAGTATTTACGAAGACGGCGTCAAGCAGTCGATCCAACACTTCGAGCCGGTCAACGCGCCGTTCAGTCTCGTGTTGCTGCTCGACATGTCAGGCTCGACGATCAATTTCCGGCAACAGTTGAAACTCGCGAGCCAGCGCTTTCTCGACGCGCTTGCGCCTGAAGATCGCGTTGCGGTTGTTCAGTTCGATAAAGAGGTGAAGTCGTTGGCGGGGTTTAGCACCGATCGCATGAAGACGTATTACGCGATCGATATCGCGAACGGCAAAGGTGAGACTCATTTTTATGATGCGTTGAAGTACGCGTTGAGAGAGTTGGAGAAGGAAGGCCCGCGACGTCGCAAAGCGATCGTTGTTTTGACTGACGGCTTGGACACGCGTCTGCGCACTTCGGATCGAACGTCGTTATCGAAGGCGCAAACGAATGAAGAGGCACTGGCGACGATCCAGCCGCAATCGAGTGCTGACTTGAATTACGTGCTGGCATCCGCTGATCGTCAGGGTGTGACGATTTACCCCCTCGCGTTACCGTCGGGCGACCCGAAACGTTTGCCATTGCAGACACCGAACATCGTCGGAATTTACGCAGCCGCGCGCGCGCGTTTGCAGTCGCTCGCGGATAGGACTGGCGGGCGTTTGAACGAGATCAACCGTCTGGAATACATGGCACAGCTTTATCGTGAGGTCGCGGCCAATCTCCGCACGCTCTACACCGTCGCCTACCAGGCGAAGGGCGACCGCCCTCGCGGGAAGTGGCATGAAATCAAGGTAGAAGTGACAAATACCGAACTGACGGCGCGCACTAAACCGGGATACTTCGCACGATGACCGTTTTACATATCGGCGCGCATTATTTACTATTACCGTCTTCGCACCCGTAGCTCAGTTGGATAGAGTACCTGACTACGAATCAGGGGGTCGCATGTTCGAATCATGCCGGGTGCACCAACAGGATAAACGACTTGCGGCAGGCTACACACAGTCTGCCGCTTTTCTTTGCGACAAACTCGCTCCGCGCTTTCTTGATCAGTAGCGTGGACATACCGCTGTCTCCCTGAAAAGGTTGACGTTTCCCATGCACTCATATAGAGTCCGCTGTGCGAAAGTGGTCCATGACGACTTCGCTCCCACCTCGCAAAAAAGAATCTCCCTGGCCCAGGTGCGTCTACAAATCGGAGGCCAATATGGGTTACTCAGTTCGACGTCACGCTCTCACTCTCCTTCCGCTAATTGTATTCCTGGTTTGCAGCCTGATTGTCATTAAGACCGAAAGGACGCAAGCTTCTCTAACGCAGCAAACCGTACCTGTTCAAGGGAAACGACCGCCCAATGAGAGGAAATTGATAAAGAGCACCTGGCGCAATGAGCCACTGACAGTCAGTAAAGTGAAAGTCAAAAAAGGTGCTATCGAGTTGGGCCGAAAGTTTACCGATGATAGTGACGACTGGCTCGATGGCCTGACCCTAACCGTGAAGAATACGTCCGTCAAGGACATTCTTGGAGTGGACGTTTCACTGACGCTATTTACCAAAGAGGGCGGCGATAAAGTCGATGATGTGCCGATTCAATTCCCGTTCAGTTACGGATCAGACAAGGCCATCGTGGAAGATGACGACAGCGAAAAGCCGATAAAGCCCGGCCATTCGGTCGACATAAAACTGAGCGAGGATGCTTACCTCATGCTTAAGGAAGGACTCGCTCGCGGAAACTACCCCAGGAAGTTTCAACATGTCGAATTGAGAATCGATGCAGTGCTGTTTGCCGATGGAACGCTGTGGCGTAAGGGTTATATTTTCGTTCGTGACCCTAACGATCCCACCAAATGGATTCGCGACAAATACCTCGCGGAAGCAAAAGCTCGAAAAGAAAATAAAGATGCCTCGACTGCCGACCTCGTTTCTGCTGAGCTTAATAAGTCACTGACGCTGAACAGCTTCAGTTCTCAAACGATTCAGATAGCGAGCACGGTTTTATCGGTACCAGTATTTTCCATTGGCGGCCTCGAGCCACTAGGCTCAATAGCCGCGCCTGGGCCTATGCCTACACCAACCCCACCAGTTCAGGATTGCACGGGCACAGCTTGTGCCCGCCCGCCAGGGTGTTATGAACTCGATAGCTGGGACAATGTTCCGTGTAACGCTCAGAATGCAAATTGTACTTTGGAGGACGACGAAGTTCAGGGCGAAGGCGAGGGTAAACTCAGGATTCAAAGACTGTTTTGTAGGCTTGGCAGCATAATCAGCGGTTCGATCTGTGATCCCACTGCCACCTGCACGTGTGAGTTCTATATAGACGTAAGCTGCACGATTCCAATAGAACCAGAGGCATGTCAGAACTTCGGCTGGTATTGGAACTTCCAGTCCAGTGGATGCTATCAAGAGCAACAATCCTGCGGTGCTCACTGTTCTCCGTATTGGCCACTAGAATCCGGCGGCTGCGAATCACCGGTCGATTACTGTGCTTTTCAATATGGCTGTGGTTTTGGATTTACTGACGGTGGCTCCGGTTGTTGTTGTGGGCCAACTCCAGTACTTATCGACGTGGCGGGTAACGGTTTTGCCCTAACGGATGCGTATACCGGTGTTAACTTTGATATGGGTGGAGACGGGCACCGTGAGCCGATAGCATGGACCACCGCTGGCAGTGATGACGCATGGCTGGTCCTGGACCGAAACGGAAACGGTCAAATCGATAGCAGTAAAGAGATGTTTGGTAATTTCACGGATCAACCACAGGCGAATATTGCTCCCAATGGTTTTCTTGCCCTGGCGCATTTCGATAGAAGCGGCAACGGTGGCAATGAAGATAAACAGATCGATTCCCGCGACTCCGTCTTCAACAATTTACGCCTGTGGCAGGACAAGAATCATAACGGAGTGTCGGAAGCAAACGAGCTCAACACATTGTCGTCATTCAATGTGGGGAGTTTAGATCTCGACTTCAAAGAGTCGAAGAAAACCGATGAGTACGGAAATAGATTTGGGTTCCGAACTAAGGTGAAAAATTCACAGGGACAACATCTGGGACGGTGGGCCTGGGATGTTATTTTGACGGTAAATCCTCCACCGCAGTAAACAACTGGCCGGAGCGAATAGAATTCAATGATCGGCGGCGGGGCATAGGCTCTGCCGCTTTTCATTTGGTACCAATGTTTCGTAAACTTTTCGGGGCTGATTGGGCACAATCTCAGCGAACTCACGCAACCATTGAAACGTCAATACTCAAAGT
>DATIBX010000740.1:0-7107 GCA_035457105.1 Pyrinomonadaceae bacterium | reverse complement strand
GAGTCCCAAAGGGTGAGCAACAGGAAGTGGGCCTTGTCTCCCTCAACCCTTTGTAAGACATACACTCCCCGATTACCCTCGGTCCTTTGGTACTCGGCCACTCCAGTTTTTTTCAGGTAGTCCAGGTACTCATTGGCTTTTGAGGCATGAGTTACGCCATGCCAGGTTCTCGCAATCATAAAATCTCCCTTCGAGGGGTTTAGCAGCGTTTTGTGTGATTTCGTGTCAGTTCGTGGATCGTTGTTCTTACGGACAAACCATCCACGAACTCACACAAAAGAAAACAAATACCGATTGCTAACGTTTGTTGCGGGTCCATTCCGTTCCTCTTTGGGAGCGATGAGCTTCCCATCCGACCGGCAAGTCTGTGATCTCAGACAGAGTTGGATCAAGGCGCAAGGCGTCGGTCTTTGGGAGGACAAAAGGTCGCTGATTCGACACGTCCTCGCCATCGTATAGCTGCCATCCGCCATGGCCCTCATCATGGACCACCCAGAGAACTGAGGACTTTCCAGTTGCAATCTTTTCGGTAGTGATAACAACGGGATCGAGTATGCTCTCCCAGCTGCTGCGATCAATCTCATCATCCATAACAATTCCTCCTTGTCGTGGTGATTTCCAGAGGATATTCCCAAAGGTATCGATAAGACTTCTCACAGTTGACAGCACCGAAGGGCGTTAGAAGGTAGCCAGGGGTGAAGCATGAGCGGCAGCGAGAGCGAACCCCTGGATCGGTTCGTGAGCAAATGGAGAGCTCTGGAAGAGCGACAGACATTGGACCATTAGCTCAGGAGTCTTGATGCGTCTCTGACGCCCTTTCAGGGTTCCAGCCCCGACCGACTCTATTCCAGCGGTTCCGCACTTCGCTCCGCTGCGTGCTCCACCACTGGCTACCTTCTCACGCACCTTCGGTGCAATTGTAAACAAACAGCTCTAGCGCAATCCACATGTTGGCCCAGCGGTTTTTCAGTGGGGTTCGAAGTTATAGGTTACCGTCGTTTCAAGATACTCGTTTTGTTTAACGAGGTTTCCCCAGTGTGGGGCGAACGTTGCGCGCAGCGCTGCACTTTTTGCTGCACCCCCCAGAATATCGTTTCCCTTGACGACACAGGCTCGTTCGACTTCACCTGTTTTGGCATTAATAAGGATCTTGACTGCTACCCTGCCGGCAATATTTCTGGCCTTAGCTTCCGCAGGATACACGGGTCCTGGCAGATTGATCACGGGCGCCTGGATCATACCGACCGTGAATGTTTTAAAGGCTGAATAATCACAGTAGTCTTTGTCAGCTTCCAAGCGCGCCTGACTATTTCCCTTTTCGACAAATGGCCCTTTAGCGCAGCTATACTGAGCGAACAACATTACCAACGAGACCAGACTCAAGAACTTTAATTTCATCGTTCAATTCCAACGAGACGACTGAGTAGATGCGTTCCGTCAAAAACTTCAACTTCAAACATCACTTCCACCGGCTAACTATTTTCCCTGGCACAACACTTACCTGAGACTTCTGCCGTGGTGACTTTTTAGTTCCCCGCCTTTCGAGACATGCTCTCTATCAGCGAGAACTTCTTTTATCTTTGTGTACTCATTAAGCCACTCTGGACTATCCTTAAACTCGATAGCATTGGAAGCTTGATAACTCTCCGGATTTCGATCCGACAACGCTAATGATTCCTCACAACGTTGCAGAGAGCTCAACCGAGCGACCAGCCGTTTGGTTGATAAGCCTTCTAAATCGATACGCTTCATCGGAACTATGTTCTTGCGTTTCATCTTCTCTCTCGGCCAACTCTCTTGCACCGAAGGTGTATTAGAAGGTAGCCAGGGGTGAAGCATGAGCGCAGCGAGTGCGAACCTCTGGATCTGGCGCTGAGCGAAAAAGAGCTCTGGAAGAGCGACAGAAATTGGACCATTAGACTCCGGAATCTCAATGCATCCTCTGCCACCCTTTCAGGGTTGCAGGACCGATCCACTCTGTTCCAGTGGTTTCGCACTTCGCTGCGCTACGGCTCCACCACTGGCTACCTTCTCGCGCACCTTCAGTGCAATTGTAAACCACCAAACCCAACTTTCACGGCACCAAGCTTGATACTAATTCTCGTTCTGGTCCAACAAGATGTTCGCTACATATTAAATCAGCCGGCGCGTTTTGAGCTTTACTTGTAGCACCTGCGTCCGATGTCTTTCCCGGTTGCCGTCGAATTGTCTTTATGAACCGACAACCCCAATCCTTTCGCTATGCCAGTATCGATGACTGAGCTACTGGCTGTGGAAAACAGAAACCAAAGCGGTCGTGAGTTGTTCACTAGAACTTGCATGAGAATAAGATTGCTCGAAAGTTGGAGGGGGATCCCTAACGCCCTGGTACCGAATGCAAAGCGATAATTCTGCGCCGGTATTACTGAGGTTCGCGCAGACTCATTGCGATTCAGCCGTTGAGCTGCGATTTGGAACTTAAGCAAAAGCATCAACCCCCAGACGATCTGAAATGTCGTTCGTTTAATAGGATTGCTTGCATGCCTAACTGGTCGGTACTCTCTTTGGCTAAACGAATGATCTGCTCGACAAAGCTACGCTTGCCGTCTGTATAGGAGTTTCGGTCTTTCGCGTACCTTTGTGCCAGTTGCTGCTTCAACTCCACGTATTCTTCAAAGGCTTGGCGATGTGATCTCAAGTAGTCTCGAAACAGCAATTTCTCCGCATAGAACTTAGACCTCGACTCAGTCAACGAAAGATGATGCGTTCGCTGGCTCGGCGGCCCCTTCGCAAAAAAGAGCCGGTCGGCGACGGTATCATTTGCGCGATGTTCATATCCGAGGGCCTCTAGTGTCGGTATCCATACGCCGGCTTCTTTAAGACTGCCAACAACAACTACAAGATCGATGATGGGTTTGGCCGGCATGTTTTCGATGGCAGTGCTGCCGACGTGTTCGATGTGTTGGGCCGCCACACCCATAGCAGAGCGCAGAAGAGCTGCCTCTCGCTCAAAGAGTATTTTCCATTCCGGCCCGTATTGTTCGAGCTGAACTGTGCCTCTAGCTAACCCAATCATCATTATGAATCCGCAACTTTGAACAAGACGCGATCGAACGCTGCGTCCCTTAGCAAACTACTCGCTCATAGCATCAGTACGATCATAGTCGGGCGAACCACTTCTCATAACGTTCCTTGGTTTTGGTCAACCAGGTGCGATAGAGATCCGCATTTAGAGATTGTGCTTCCTCGTTCTGTAACAGGTGAATTTCCTTAAGCAGCGCACTTTTGATTGTCGTAGCACTGAACTCCATCGTTTCTTTAATTGTTATTTTTCTGCCGTCGCTTGATTGCGCAAACTCCGAAGACAGAGTCTTGACTATCTGAGGATCAGCATCAGTTCCTACGGACGATACTTGTACTTCAAAATTTTTAAGTGCTTCTATAAGGTTGCCATTGGAAGAATTCAAAGCAGCTTCTACCAATGGAATTAACCTGGGTAACACAATCTTCTCACCGGCCTGATAGCCCCGTACAGCTGCAGCCGTTTCTGGATCGCCTTCGTATGTGCCGTCATCGAACACAGAGGCCTTAATTTGTATCTGCTGATCGGATGGCGAAGTGAGCTCGTATCCGCCAGTCGTTGGCTTGGCTCGGTTTGGCGCTGCGACGGTGAGCCAATATTCCTTGCCTGCTGGAATAAGTGGCTGTCCGTCGATGCCGCGCGGCTTGGAAGTTAGTTGAACTTTTCCATCAGCCACAACATCCACTCCAATTCCGACGATATTCTTATTCGTTTGATTGCGTAAGATGATCCGGTAAGACGGAAGCGTAGTCTCTTTTGGCATAGAGTTGAGAACCACGACTGACTCGACGCCTTTTAAAATCACGGGCGGCACCGGCGGAACAGTGGGATTAACCCGGACCAGTTTGATTTGAAAGGGCTCAATTCCGAATCGTTTTAGATCGTCGATACTGATTTTCTCGGTTTCTCGGATCAAGTAAGTGCCAACTGGCTGCTCGTTCTCCAAAGCCTTGCGGCCAGAGAGTGTCGACACGGTGACTCGTACAGCATCTCCTTCGACTCTTGAAATGACACGCACCGCCTCTATGGGCTGAGAGCCAGCGGGCGGGTGCCACGATGCTATCCGACCAAACCACGCGAACCATGCCCCACTCGGTTTGGAATCTGGGCCAGGCACGGTTTCATAGGCAGGTTTTTGGCCCGGAAAAAAGGTAACCTCTAACGCCAGCCTTGTTGGACCTGGAACGTCCTGTTGGGCGTAAACTTTCGCTGCCGGGACTGTT
Source organism: Pyrinomonadaceae bacterium (assembly GCA_035457105.1). Classification (GTDB taxonomy): domain Bacteria; phylum Acidobacteriota; class Blastocatellia; order Pyrinomonadales; family Pyrinomonadaceae; genus PSRF01. The sequence goes on along the minus strand of DATIBX010000740.1, from coordinate 2,823 downwards.
GGGCCAATCGCAAGAAGAATGAATAAGCTGAACACTCGGATTACTTGCATATGGTCTCCTTTAGTCGAAAGCATAAACCTGGGGCGGTCTCAGAACGGCGTAAAGATTGATGACAAAAAGTATTTCGAGTTGACTTCTCTGTGCAACCTTTGTGTCCTCGGTGTCTCCGTGGTGTTGGTCCTACAAATTGAGACACCTACCACAGAGACACAAAGACCACAAAGGCCTCACAGATTAATCGGAAACAAAGCGAGGCTTCCATAAGGCCATACTGACTGTCAATGCACTTGCTGCGACCTGCAACCAAAAATCTTTTCATCCAAAATCTGGCTTGAACCACTGATTATTGGCAATCATAGTTAACGAGCACATAGAATTCATTGAGGCAAATGAAAAACTCTCAAGCTACCGCGTCGAGAATTAACTTCGCCACGCCCTCGGGGTCATCCCACATCGGTACATGTCCCCAGCCCTTCCGATCTTGCCAGATCACATCTTCGGGAATTTCATGGCGCAAACGGGCGCTGGGCGGGATTAACCAGTCACGCTTACCAAAAGCGATTGTGACTCGGACATTCTCAGACATCGTCCGGCCGCCTTTGAAGGGGTCTTTGAGACTTTCGCGGAATTTTTTGAAAGCAGCTTTCGAGGCAAAGATTGGAGCGTTCGCAAAGATACTAACCAATTCATTTGCATCTTCTTCAGACACGTTGGTTGACACCGGGACGGCCATAAGCAATTTGCGCGTGTATTCTCGTCGCATCAAAGTACGGGTCAGACGTGGCAAGTGGAGGACTCCCAGGCGAGTGAGTTGAAGGACCACCTCGCTGCGAATTGGATAGAGCTTCTTCCACAAACCGGCCGGTGAAAGAGCAACGATAGATTCGACGCGAAAAGAACCTAGTTTCCCGACCTTGGCCGCTTCCAGAGCCAGATACCCGCCCAAAGAGTTTCCCACGATGTCCACGCACTTGTACTCTTTGCTGATTTGCTTTTCTGCGTCGATCCGGTTGAGTGTTTCGCCAAGCGATCCGACCCCAGTCACAAGATTTGCGGGTGTCGGCTGAATGTGATCCGGCACAGGCGGAGTTATACCAAAGCCGGCGATGTCGAATGCCAGGACACGTCGGTTCTCAGCGAAGATAGAGATGACATTCTTCCAGGCAAGGTGCGACATGCCGATGCCGTGGAGCAGGATCAAAGGGCTACCGTGACCCACATCTTGGTAGTGCCACCCCAGCTCGTGGTTCGGACAGAAAACGCAACATCGGTCATTTGAAGTTTCCATTTACTTAAATCACATAACTCTCACTATCACCTCGTGAACATTAACCGGACGAGTGCCATTGCAAAAGCAAAAATGAAACCGTATGTAAAGCTCTCAAGCCGGATCAGCAAGTTTCCCTGTCGCACACGCAGTGATTTCTCCAGTCTTCAACTCTCTTAACCTTCTCTCTATCCATCACGTTCAGATCATCTATATGCGCATATAGCGACTCAATGATCTGGTTCACATTTGCAGTTTGTAGTAAGAGAAATGTTTCTTCTTCCTCGTTCGGCACATAGTCGAGGCTTGAGATAGACCCGCTCGGGTGATCATCAAACAAGAATGCATAACAACCCCAATAGTCCAGATAAATCTCTTCCTCACCAAATGCTAAGTCTCGAACAACTTCATTCTTGAGGGCAGGGAGCGAGTAGGCGCCAGTTAACAAGTTTTCAACCGCATCTGAAACTAGATCACCATTTTGGCCCATCTGAAGAAGCAAAGAGTTCGAAGAGAACTTCTTCCTCTTGAATGAGTCAAGGTTTTCCTCCAGGAACCTTGTCAGTGACGGTTGGTCCATTGCTAAGATCTCGTCAGCGAGTGTCTTGTTGAACAATTTGATGCTATCGGTTCCCATCACTCACACGATTCGAACAAATGAAGCGTTAGCCTTCAATACTCGTCAAACGCCGATGTCGTAATCCTCCCGATCTCGTTGTTTGAAGTTACACTGTGCTCCGTGTAGAAGACCCAATACTCCTTTGGATTATCGGAATCTCTTCCTAAATCCAGCGTCAAATTTCTTTCATTGCTATGGACAGCAACACGGATTCTTGTGGTTGGGTGCGAATGATGCGCCCAATAAGGAGCCACCTGCTGCAATGACAAAATCATTTTGTCCGGGTCAGCGACCTGTTGCCCGTTTACATAGACCGAGTAACCCTGAGGTAAGCTCTGTAAGAATTTCAAAGCGTCACGCCTGGCGTAACTGGTCATTATGCTGGCTGTCGCCATTGCAGTACAAGCCGAAATCAGGAAGAAACTTACGCTCTTAGTTGGAAATCCTGATCGAACAGTTACTAACCTGTTCAGTGGCTGGTTCATGATGTACTTCCACCAGTTCACGAGTAAGAATGGCACCGCAACAATCGCAGCCGCGAATGCGCAGTATGTGATTCCATTCAGAATATTCATACAACATTGTTCGCCAAGAGAAGCCTCCCAACGCTGTCTCGCCCAAGCAACTAAATGAAACTATTGACCGGCGCCTCCGCTACAAGCGTTTGTTGGGTTCGCGATCATTTTGCACGCTGACTTGCATCGTGGACTGAATAGATATCAAAACCAATCTTCAAATTTCTTGCGGCCAATTCCTTCAAGATTGTCGGAGATAGCGAAAAGCCGCGATTCCAACTTCCCTCATTTAAGAACACACCGCAAAAAAGATCGACTTTGTATTGCTGCGTCAATCTTTGCCACACTTCACGCTTCTCAGTTACACGGCTCAGGATTTTCAGAACCTGCTCTTCGAGAGCTAAATCCTCAGGCTCGCCTGA
>DATIBX010000739.1:0-3156 GCA_035457105.1 Pyrinomonadaceae bacterium | reverse complement strand
CTCGCGCGATGATGTCGCCAAAGGTCTCTTTCTGGAAAAGTTTGATTTCAGTTGTACGTACCAATTCGAGTACTGATAGAAACGCTAGAACCAACTCACGACGAGATTGTGCTCGCTCAAAAAACACTCGGAGGTTGAGTTCGCTGGCAGACATAACCATATTGCGCAGACGTTCCAGCATTTCGGCCATCGAAATCTCTTCCCGCTCTATCTCTAGAAGAACCTCTTCTTTGTGTCGAGCAAGTATTTCCTGGAACACCTTTAATAAGTCAAAGACGCCGACAGCAACCTCAGGATTATTCTTGTCGGTCTCCAACTCGGCTCGACGAAAAATCGCTTGCTCAACTGTTGCCCTAGACCACAACATTTCAGCAGCAGCTTTGTATTTCTGGTATTCCAACAACTGGTTAACCAGATCAGTGCGCGGATCTTCAAGTTCATCTGCTGGCGCCAGTGGGTCACGAGGCAACAGCATCTTCGTTTTAAGTTCAATCAGCGTTGCCGCCATCACGAGAAAATCACCCGCAACCGCTATATCCAGTTCCTGCATTAACTGCAGGTAGCGCAAATAGGCATCAGTAATTCGGGCGACCGGAATATCGTAAATGCTGACCTGCTCTTGACGAATCAGGTGCAGTAGAAGATCAAGTGGTCCTTCAAACTCACCCAGGAGGATCTTCAGATCGTCCGTGACTTCGTCCGAAACAATCTTGGGCACAGCGCCAGCGACATTTATCTGAGCCGTCGGCTGATCCGCCGTTTCCAAAGCGATTTCCGGTGTCTCCTCTTCCGTCATTAACGTCTTGCCCCGGCCAACCCCACATTGTTGAAGACTTGTTTCAAGGTCACTGCCGCTATTCCAGCGGCCTTATCTCTTCCAAGGCCAAGAATTTCATCAAGACGATCGTCCGTTATCTCCCTGACCCGCTGTTGTATAGGTTGTAAAAACTCGACGGTGGCGTCTGCCAGTTGGCCTTTAAGCTGAGCATAACCCTTGCCCGCAAAGTGCTCCTCAGTTTCCTGCTGGGTCTTCCCTGTTATCAAGTGAAATATCTCGAGGAGGTTGTAGATCGCCGGACGAGATTCATCAAATCTAATCTCAGTTCCAGAATCGGTGACAGCTCGCTTGAACTTACGTTGAATGGTGTCAGGGTCGTCCATCAAAAGGACACATCCGTTTGGGTCATCATCCGACTTTGACATCTTCTTAGTCGGATCAGAGAGCGACATGATCCTTGCACCAACCTTAGGAATGTAAGCATCCGGAACTCGAAATGTTTCACCGTAGTCACGGTTGAATCGAATTGCTAGATCGCGAGTCAATTCGAGGTGCTGCTTTTGATCGTCACCAACGGGCACGAGGTCGGTTTGATAAAGAAGAATGTCTGAAGCCATCAGCACAGGGTAATCAAACAGCCCAACGCTCACGTTCTCTTCTTGCTTTCGCGCTTTATCTTTGTACTGCGTCATGCGCTCAAGTTCTGACATACGAGCAACGCAGTTAAGAATCCATGTCAGTTCACTGTGGTGGGGTACGTCTGACTGAACAAAAACGGTCGAGACATTTGGATCAATTCCGACAGCAAGATAAATGCGCGCCAGCGCTCGGGACTTTTCGGCAAGCAGCTTGGGGTCTTGCTGTACCGTGAGTGCATGAAGATTCACGATACAAAAGAAGCTTTCGTATTCGTGCTGGAGTGCAACCCAGTTTTTTAACGCGCCAAGATAATTACCAAGGTGAACATTACCGGTTGGCTGGGCACCACTGAAGATTCGCTTGGTCATCTCACGCCTATGAGTAATAGATAAAAAACAAAGTCAATTACTGGACTGATAATTATTCTGGTGACGCCGAGGTAAATTAATACTATCAACAGCAAATAGCCGTATTGCTCTAGAAATTCCAGTGCTGGACGCATGCTTGCGGGCAAAATACTGTCGAGAATCTTACTGCCATCAAGAGGCGGAAACGGTAGTAGATTGAAGACTGCTAAAGAAACGTTCATTATTAAGAGGTAGGTCAGAAACAGAACAACGGGTTCCTGGGTTGATACAGCGACCTGATTGCCAACATTCGTGATCAGCAAGATCTTAAAAATTATAAAGGCGATGATCGCAATAAGAAGGTTTGCCAGAATACCAGCCAGCGACACCATTACATTCGCCAGGTCCTTGTTGCGCCAGCGCAGGGGATTTACTGGCGTTGGTTTTCCCCAACCGAGCAGAGGGATCGCAGCCAAAGGGCTGTTCATATAAGCAAAAACAAACATCAATATGGGAATCAGAAGCGTTCCGATTGGGTCGGTGTGAGCAACGGGATTAAGCGTGACCCGACCTAAAAGCCGAGCAGTATCGTCTCCAAACTTGGAAGACATCCAGGCGTGCGCCGCTTCGTGTGCCGAAATGGCTAATAGCAGCACGACCATGTAGATGACAAGTTGTGGTATGAGTTGCTCTGGGTTCACTCAGAACCTCACGGTGAAAATGAATGCGCTCATTTCAAAAACGGCCCACGTTAGCATTCTGAAAACTCACTGTCAAAAGAGAAAACTAAGTCCGGAAGCCTCAATTTATTGGCGCAAAAGCGTCCCTTGTAGGTTCATTGGGATACTGTAGGCCGAATCGATAGAGGTCACCATCATTTCGCCATTTGAACTAAAGGCCAACCCGATGAGATTGACACCTGCAACGACGATTTCAGCCTTTTTTGCGTCGGGCGATATCCTGACAATCCCACGTCGGCCCTTTAAGGAAGCCGCGACATATAAGTTGCCATCTCGATCAAACGCCAGCCCCTGCGGTCGACCTAGTCCTTTATAAAAAACGCTCGGTTGTCCGTCTTTGTTCACTCGCCAAACCGAGTCGAAACTACTAACAGTTGGACCGGTAACGTACAGTTCCTCGTCCGGACTAAACGCCAGATGGAACGCCGAAACCGAACCCTCGAGTTGTGCCCAGGATTTTTCTTCTCCAATTCCATTCACCCTGAAGATTGTTCCGGTTCGGTCGCCGACGTACATCGCACCCTCTCGATCGAAAGCGATACCTGTGGCAACACCAAGATTCCGCGCAAAAACAGTTGCCTCCTTGAACGGGTTCAGCCGATAGACAACTCCATCGAGCCGACTTGTGACAAACATCTCCCCATCAGAGCTG
>DATIBX010000738.1:0-13357 GCA_035457105.1 Pyrinomonadaceae bacterium | reverse complement strand
AACGCGGTTTCGATTCTCGTTGCGCGGACCAGTAAAGTTCAAGCTCAACATTCGTCATCCGAACTGGTGTAAGGAGATGACGATTGCGATCAACGGTCGTGGGACAGTGAACTCACAAACGCCAGGAAGTTATGTTGCTGTGGATCGCGTCTGGCACGATGGCGATTCGGTTGAGGTCGAGTTACCTATGTCGCTTCGGTTTGAGGCGCTGCCCGGCCAGCCAGAATATGTGGCGCTGGTATATGGTCCAATCGTACTGGCAGGGATGCTTGGACAGAAGGAGTTGACGTCAGGCTCGGACCTAATAGTTAACGAGCGCACCATTGGCGATGTCCTAAAGGATTCGGTTGAGGTGCCCCAGTTCGCAGGTGATGCGGATCAACTTGTGGCTCGTGTGAAGCGCTTACCTGGTCCAACTCTAACCTTTCGCACCGAGGGAATTGGAAAGCCTCATGATGTGACTCTGATTCCTTATTATCGGATCGCTCACGAGCGTTACACGATTTATTGGGAGACCAGGACGTAGGCTCGACTGATCAGTTTCTTTGTTCGTGTTACTTGGTGTGAATTCGTGGATCGCGTGCTCGGCGAAGAGCGCTCCACGAAATCACACGAATTAACACGAACAATCGTGTTTGGAAGATGGGGCGGCCACGGAGGCCGCCCCTACGAATTAACGGGAGAAGCCGACTTTCTGGAGGAGTTCATCATAGCGGGGATCGGATCGCAAGGAATCAAACTGAGGTTCGACCTTGAGCCAGCATAGTGATGATTCATGACTTGCATACGCACTGTTCAACTCAGCAAACGCTTTATCTTTATCGCCTAACTCCACGTACGCTTTTGCCTTGGCCCAACTTCGTTCCTTAAGCGGCGAGTCGACCGCAACTACCAATCGCAAAAAGCCAGTCCATCCATCTTTAGCAAATGTCTCGCGAGTGAGTGACGCAAGTTGAGGTTGGCCACGCACCTCGAAGTACCGTGCCATTTCCTCGCTTGCACTGGAGTGATCTCCTCTAAGTCGATAAAGCTCGACCAGGGTCCGTCTTACCCTTGCGAAACCAGGATCTAGATCAATCGTCTTCTTATACTGCGTCAGGGCCTCGTCAAACTTTCGCCAGTTGTAAAGCAATCGACCATAGTCCCAGTTGATGGGGAGCGATAGCGGCTCTAACTTTAGGGCGTGCTGATATTCAACCGCTGATTCATCAAATCTACCTGCGCAGACGAGCAGTTCCGCGTACCATTGATGCGCCGTGGCGTAATTCGGATTGAGCGCAATAGCCTGCTTGTACTCGCGTTCGGCTCCGGCGAAATCGTACTCGAATTGGACCATAGTCAGTCCAAGGGCCGTATGAGGTTCGGCTAGACTCTGATCAATCGATAACGCCTTATTGGCAAACTCGCGTGCCTTTGGAATTGCCTCAGCCGGATCTGCGAAACTAAAGCTCGAAAGGATCACGTAGGAATCGGCCAGGCCCGCGTATGCGAGCGCGTAATTTGCATCAAGCGCTATGGCGCGATTGAAGCAGTCGATCGCGTTTCTCACATCTTTCTCTTCGCGCTTGTTCCAGTAGAAGCGACCCTGGAGATAAAGTCGATAGGCTTCGGGGTTGGTCGTGTAAATCTTCACCAACTTCTCCTCGTCGACGCCCGAGAGTCTGGTCTTCAGTTTGCTCGACACATCTCGCGCGATCTCCGATTGCAAAGTGACGAGGTCTGCTTGTTTGCGAATGTAGTTGTCGCTCCAGATTACGTTTTCTGTCTTTGTGTCGACCAACTCAAGTCTAAGGGTTAATTGATCGCCACGTTGCACGACTCGACCATTCAGGATTGCCTGGACGGTGAGTTCTCTGCCGAGTGTTTGAGGATTCGTTTCCTTGCCTTTGTAACGAAATACGGATGAGCGCGCTTTGACGGTCAGATTAGGAAGCTGCGACAGACTGCTAATGAGAGTGTCTGTCATTCCATCTGAGAGATATTCAATGTCAGGATTTCCGCTTTCGTTAACGAATGGCATGACTGCGATCGATTGGATCGGAGCTTGAGCTTTTCTGACAAACAGGAAGTACACACAAGCTGCGAGAACTACCGTTATTAGTATCGCAACCGCACTTAGGATCCAGGGAAGCTTAGATTTGCGTCGTTGTACCGTGAGTGGTGCTGACAGTGGAGACGATAGTACCGTCGTGGCCGCTGTTGGAGCATTCAAGCTTTCGTTTGTATTTGGTGGCGTAAGGATTGTCGTCTTTGCTTCATCGCTGACTGGAATTGAGTCGAGTCTAATGGTTCCTAACTCATCTTTTGTGACCTGCGACTCGACATTTAATGGGGAACCATCGATGCGACAAAAGGCGAGTGCATCATCTGTTTCCAGTCGATTACATTGCGGGCATCTTTTCATCTCCTTATTGGGCCACTCCTGCGCGTTTTAACAAGTCATTCCAACGTGGATCGCTATGGAGCGAATCGAGCGCCGGCTCCAACCGGAGTACTGCTATGAAATTGCTGCGGTCTGAGAAGGCCTTCTCGAGCCATGCGAAGGCTTTGTCCTTGTCATCAAGCCCCGCGTATGCAACCGCGAGGTCGCGTCCGTCCGCTTCCCCCTTGTTATATCTTTCTTCGAGTTCCTTGATAAGACTTTCTGCCTCGGAGCGTTTTCCAGCAACGCCGTTGATATGAGCCAGGAAGGATAGTGAAGCATTTGACCTGTTCGACAAATCAATGCTCTTTTGCATTTCGGCCAGGGCTTCCGTATTTCGCCCCTGTTTCATCAAAACGATAGCAAAGGTTTGGTGCGCGGCCCAAAAGTTGGGGTCAAGGTCAAACATTCGATTACACTCATTCACCGCCGCAGTCAGATTGCCGCGCTCGATTTCTTGCTCCGCAATATTATTCAGCATAACGAGCGATAGCGGATCGAGTTCGCTCGCTCGATGTATCTCGGCCCACGCTTCATCCGCGCGTCCCACGGCACGTAGCATACGGGAATACCAATGGTGAGCGGTCGCGTAATTTGGATTTAACTCGATCGCGCGTTTGAATTCGATCTCGGCCTCGGCCATCTGCCCCGTGAAGTGATTGATCATGCCAAGCGTTGCGTGAGGTTCGGCTAGCGAGCTGTCCAACTCAATAGCTCGCATGGCGTTGGACTTTGCCAGCGGTAAAGTTTCACTTGCGCGTTTGCCTGTATAAGTAGACGCGATCGCATAACAATCACCGAGCCCAGCATAAGCCAGGGCAAATCCGGGATCCTTATCCGCTGCAGCTTTAAACTGCTCGATCGCTTTCTTAACATTCTCGCCGGTGCGTCTATTCCAATAAAAGCGTCCTTGCAGATAGTGCTGATAGGCTTCGTTGTCGGTCGTATATTTCTTGGTTAGCCCAGTCTCAGAGCCGGAAAGTTTTAGCTGTAGTTTTTGTGTAATGGCTGTTGCTATTTCACGCTGCGTCGTGAGCAACTCTGATGTCTTTCGCTCGAACTGTTCACCCCAGAGCACCTGGTCCTTTTTAACGTCGATCAATTCCACGCTGATGGTGAGGTTGTCGCCGCGCTGGACGAGCCGACCCGACATGACGGCGCTAACTCCCAGTTCGGAGGCGATCTGCTGTACGTCTACCTGTTTTCCTTTAAAACGAAATACAGAACTGGAGGGACTGACTTTCAAATTTGGCAATTGCGACAAACGATAAATGAGCGACTCGGCGATTCCATCTGAAAGATACTCCGAATCAGGGTTGCCGCTCCGATTCTCAAACGGGAGTACCGCGATCGAATTGATCTGATCAGATCCAGAAACGCGGCCTCCTCTCCAGAGCCAGAAGCCTCCCGCCAGTAATGTAATAAAAACGACGGACAGCACCGCTAAGATTGCCTTGTGACTCTTGATCTCGCCGACGATATATTCCGCACTGGAACGTTGCTGTGACTGCAGACTTCCTTGAGTAGGCGCTGCAGATGATTGGACGGAGGTTGCATTCTCGCCAGGTGATCCGATACTCACGTTTGCCGAAGCGAGGGACTGCGGAACTTGTGATCGTTCCAACTCTTCAGAAAACTCCAGTTCCCGTTTAAGGTTCTTGAGATCCAGTTGCAGGTCTTTGACTGTTTGATACCGCTCGTCGGTATTTTTCTGCAACGACTTGCGGACTATGCGTTGCAGTTCCGTCGGGGTTTGTGTATCCAGCGGAGCCGGATCTTTGGTGAGGATGGCAGCGATCGAGTCATTCATTGATTCGCCAGCAAACGGCGTTCGGCCGGTAAGCATTTCATAGAGCACCACTCCCAGACTCCAGATGTCCGAACGAGCATCGATCTCTTTCCCCCGCGCCTGTTCCGGCGACATGTATGAGACAGTGCCCATGACTACGCCGGGACGAGTCTGGCGTTTCATTCTGGTTTGCGCTTCTTCGTGAGTTTCCCTGTCTGAATTTCGATCGTTGGTCAGTTTCGCCAAACCGAAGTCAAGCACCTTTACGAGACCATCATCGCGCAACATGATGTTCTCTGGTTTGATATCGCGGTGGACGATGCCGGCGCTATGTGCAGCACTTAACGCCGCCGCCACTTGCAAAGCCACGTCCAGCTTTTCACGTAGCGTGAGTGGTTCACCGCGCAAGCGATCGTGAAGTGTTTTCCCTTTGACTAATTCGGCCGCAATAAAGCGTGTGTTTTCAAAGTAACCAATCTCGTAGACGGTGAGGATGTTCGGATGATTGAGAGCGGAGGCGGCTTTGGCTTCCTGTATGAAACGCCGCACGCGGTCTTCATTCTCAGCAACTTCAGCGAGTAAAACCTTGAGTGCAACTTGACGGTCGAGTTCAACGTCCTGGGCCAGGTAAACCTCGCCCATTCCGCCGGTGCCAAGTTTCGAGACAATTCGATAGTGTGAAAGTGGAGTATCTGGGGGGAACTCTTTATTCATACCTGATCAGTCGAATGCCGTTGGAAGCAATTTTCCAAACCTGGAAGAGCTGATTTTGCGCAGGGCAAATGTCTGGGTCACCGACAGAATGATTTGCTTAAGAGAGCTATAGGAACCATAACGAAAGCAGCCCTTGATTGCGGCTATCATAGAACAGTCGGAGCCAATCAGCCACCTCACTCAAGCTCGCGTAGTCTCAAACTAGCGATCTCTGTGTAACAAAACGAAGTATTTCGAGTGGATTTCTCCCTGCCACCTTTGTGTTCTCCGTGTCTCCGTGGTAGTTCGTCTTACAAATTGAGGCCGCCTAAGAAGACACAAAGAACACAGAGGTCGCACAGAGATGGATCTTGATAGGACGTATCGATCATCGTGGTTTGATTGACTTGAGGATTGCTGGTCGATCCACGAGCATTCCGTTATGTACCACCTGCCAAATGCGTCGCGTATTACGGATGTCGGAAAGTGGATTGGCGTCGAGCAAGATGAGATCGGCCCACTTTCCCACTTCAATTGTGCCGAGATCCTTATCAGCACCAAGGATTGTTGCCGCGTTACCGGTACTTGCCTGAATAGCCTGAGCTGGAGTTAGTCCTGCTGCTACCAGTTCCTCCAACTCCATATGCACTCCGGTTGGGATTTGCCAGATATCAGTCCCGGTGCCGATTGTGACCCCAGCGCGCGACAAAGTGGCTACGGCCTTGCGCCAGAGCCGCGCATCGTTGGCCCACTTCGCTTTTTCCGTTGAGCGTAACTTCACCATCCAATCGAAATTATCTCGCGTAGGTAGGAATGGAACGAGTTCTGGATCGTCATCCAGTAACGCCGGTCGTTCGTTCATCCGAGCTGCAAAGTCCAGATAAATGATCGTCGGGACCACTCCAATGCGAGCTGCTCGGAACAGTTGCACCAGATCGTCATAGATATGAGTGTTTCCTCGCGATCCACACAGACCCGTGTGTTCCTTAGCATCCATGCCAGCAGCGATCAGCGGCAACTGCGTTGAGCAGTGACCGGTAGCTCGCATCCCCAGGCGATGAGCTTCGGCAATCATGCGAGCGTTGATGTCCCAACGCCGGAACGTCCGGGTTTTGATATGTTGCGCACCAAATGCCTGGGCCAGTGCTACAGAGCGTTTTATGTGTTCTGGATCTGCTTCCGGTTCGATGCCTCGACCCTGCTCTTCATCGAAGGACCAATCGCTATAGAATTGAAAACCTCCGTAACCCACTCGTGGTCCAGGAAGGACTCCCGCTGCTATGTCGTCTGTGTATGCGACGAGTGGTGCCATTGAAGACCCCTGATCGCGAATCGTGGTTACGCCGAAGTACAGAAAGCCTGGAAGCAAATCTGGACGATAGGTATGCGCATGAAGATCGATGAGACCGGGAATCGCCACACGACCCGCAGCATCAGTCACATTAGCGCTGGAGCTGGTCAAGGTCCCGTTTGGTGCGATCTTAACGATTCGTCCACGCTCAATCAGAATATCGCGAGGAGTAGAAATCGCTGCGCCCGTCCCATCGATGATGCGAACGTTGCGGATGATCGTTGCGGGTGCAACCGGCGGCGTGTACGACATGGGCCACCCAATTCGTTGATCTACACCGTTCGCTAGACGCAACTTGAGTCCTCCGTCTGACACAAAGAGCAAGTCGCCGGCGCGCGATGAGGAAGCATAAAGCGCGGCGTCTGTCCCTATTGGTTTCGGTTCAGACTTCATCCCGGTTCGATCAAATGGAACTTCCCAGACGCGGTCGTGTCGTACGAAAACGAGCTTGTTCGGTAACCAACGCAGAAAGATCGGCGCATCCGGAAACTTCGTTACCGTTTGTCGTTCACCCACCAATGGTACCCACGTTGCGGAACTTGGCTGGCCCGGACGTTGACCTCCGCAAACCAAGAGGCCTTCAGACTCGGGACTCCATTGTGGCGGGCTAGTCCAATCCGAACCGATAGAACCCAGGTCTTTGGTTTTTGCAATATCGGAAACGTTGCTGGCTTTAGTGTCTATTACGCGAAGTGTTCCACCGTCCCGCATGTGTACAAAAGCCAGGTAGCGTCCATCCGGAGAGTAGGTCGGAAAGGTCTCGCGACCCGGTAACGATGTAATCTGGCGGGTCGCGCCGGTCTTCAGATCAGTTGCAAAAAGGTCTTCGTTGTCCGCAACACCCGCTGACCATGCGACCTCCTCGCCACTCGGCGACCATGCAAGCGAAGTCGCTTCGAACGGGACTGACGCAATGGCTCTTGGGCCGCCGCTGATGGGTACGGACCACAGTTTTCCCAGAGCAAGCATTCCAATCTGGTGGCCGTCTGGTGAAAGTGCGAGTCCCATAAACCCCTTCGCCGGTTCCTGCCGACCTGGTTCAGGAAACCTGGCAGGAGGAAGGATGTCGCGCCTTCGCTTGATTGAGAGTTGCGCAGTAAAGGGAATTGCTCTTTGGTCTGCTTCGCCTGGGGTCGCCCTCCACAACCGTCCATCAGCCGAATACAACAACGCGTTGCTGTTTGGGACAAAGCGAATTCGAGTGGCAACAACGTCGTCGTGATTAGTCATACGGACGGGGGATCCCTTGGTTGCGTTACCTTCGATGTCTTGGATCCATATTTGTGTTTTGCCATCTGAGTCCGGCGCGAAGTAGGCCATGCGTCGCCCGTCAGCAAAGAATACAGGTGCTTGCGCCGATACTGACTCAGCTGTGATGGGAGTTGCTGGTCCACCGGTAGTTGCTACAACCCAAACTCGACCACCAGGCTGATTTGGTGCCTTACGAGTTAGGAAAGCGATCTGACCTCCATCTTTCACCCAGGCAGGCTCGCTCAGAAACGTGCTTGACGTTCCAGAGATTGAAACTTCTCGTGTAGATCCAGAAGCGACGTCGAGCAACATAATGGCGCTACGCCATTTGGTTCCAGTTGCATCGGGTGGTACCGCATGCGTGAATGCAACCGAACGACCATCGGGTGACCAGGCGGCGTTTTGGTCGAAACCTTCGGGATTTGGAATCTGAGTGAGTTGACGCGGTGGTTTCTGAGAATCTAGATCAAGCAACCATAGACCGGTGCGACCATTTCGTTCACCCCGAAAAACGATCCGATGGCCGTCTGGTGCGAATACTGGATCGAAATCTTCGGCGATGTCGCGTACCGCATCTGTAATTGCACGAGCGCTGCCGCCTCGCGCTGGCATAACCCAGAGTTGTCCAAGGAGATCGAAAACAATGGATCGCCCATCCGGAGAGATGTCGAAGCTCAGCTCGGTGCCTTCGTGCACTCGAATGCTGACAATCTCGATCCGGTGCTTCAGCTCTTTTTGGGCCAGGGAAAGCGAGGGGAATACTGAAATGAAGAGGAGGGAAAACGTGAGCGTGAACCGTAACTGGGAGACCATGTGGGCCTTTCCCGTCAGCCGATTCGGCTTCCGGTCATTCAAGGGGTCTGAAAGATCGCGCCCGCATTTTAGCGGGTTATTGTCGCGCTTTCCAAGCTCTCTTGAATCAGGCAGCAATTTGAGGAGTTGGCCTGCCGGTCGATTCCTGAACAAATCTCAGCACCCGAATATGCAGGTCTTCCATCTCACTACGAAGATCGTCCACCGAATCGATGGAAAGTCGATATCCGATTGCACACTGTTCGTCAGTAAGTTGCAACCAAGCTTCTTGGTCCGAAATTTCGGAAGCAACTTCAATCAAAGAGATCAACCAAACAAGCAAGACAAGTCGCTCATCGGAGTCGGATGCTAGCTTGTCATCACTAATGATGGTTCGAGCAGCCAGTGCGGCCATATCAGACCGTACATTCACTAGCCTCGTGACCTGAGATTTTGTCAATTGGTGCAGTTCGTAACCCATTCGAATGTGCATTCGTTTGAGCGCGTCAGCAAGGTCGGCCGCCACCACTAAATCTCGATCCTCGCGCGCAATCAGTTCGTCGCACCTCCTGATGATGTCGCGGGCTACCCCGAAAGAGAGAGTAGAAATAGCTCGAGAAAGCCTTGGTCGCTGGTTAGTCATACCATGCGACTCGAGATATTTAGCAGCGATACTCTCGCCGATGCCCGCGGGCAGTTGCGGGATACGAATAATGTGGTCGAATGCACTGTCGATCTCGTTCTTACCGGCGGCTGGCCCCAGATAAAGGGACGTCAGGGTATCCTCAGCAAGTGAGACGTAATAGTAAACGCCCGGCACTTCAAAAATCGCTTTAATCCTTCGCACGAAAGCACGAATCTCCTCGAAGTCAACGACCTTATCTAACTCATCCACACAGATGAGCACCGAGAACTTTCTTTCCCGCTTGTGACCAAGTGCGCCCTGGCTCAAACGGTAAACAATTGTGGTCGCAAATGAGCGGTAGTCTGCTATAAGCGACATCAAGCTTTGACCATGACTGGCTATCGATTGTTCCTGAGCAGTATCTTGTTGATAGACATAAATCCATCCCCACACGGAAAGGACAATGATCAATCCCGCAAAAAGCAGTTCCTCGAGTCCTGCCCATCGACGAAAACTTAAGAGCGTGAACGACGTCGACGCTATGAACACGAGGCCGAGCACTATTAGCGCAACCATCCTTAGCGCTGCTTTGGCATTTGGAAATCTGCCGATTGTAGTGTTCTGACGTGCCTTCAGCGATCGCAACACGTCGTAAACCTCTTTATAAAGCATGACTGTATGAGGATTGTGAGTTCGATCGCGCTGTAACCAAGGTGAAAGATTTACGGGTTGACGTTTTGAGAGGTAGTCAATCATCGTCCATAGACTAGCGCAAACAATAACCAGGATGGGTAACCATGTGACGATTATGTCTGCACGAGTCAGGCGATCGAACATTTGCAAAACCAAAAATCCGAGGATCACAAGTGCCGCGGCATAGCACCATGTTGCAACGTGAGCCGCCTTGCTCTCCATTCTTCGTACAGAAAGAGGCTTGGCGTTGAGATAGTTAGCAATTGTCCCTTCGGTGCTGAGAGCGAGCCTTTCAAACATGCTGTAGATAAAATCTTCTTCTTGAAATTTGCTGGGCGAAGACACCCACACTCTGATCGTTGGAGTAGCGACATTCGAAAATGGTTCCTTGAAGAGCGAAAAAAGCAATCGTGATTTTCCGACACCCCGACGACCAACAACGCCGATCGTACTCCAACCACGTTCAGCCAAGCTTCGGAGAGTGCGAATGGTCTCCTCGCGCCCAACTAACTCAACGGGAGTGCCAAGTGTGGTTGAATCAGCAGGGAAGCTGCTAGTCTCTTCCCTAATCAATTCGCGCATACGATCACGTGCGACGAGTTTTCCTGAAAGAAAGCCGCCCAACAGAACGCATAGAAGCAAGAGCGGTAAGGAAATAAAGGATGCACAGACCAGGGCGGCATTGTCATTCCATGATTGTGCCTGAGCGATAAGCAATCGAACTGGATCGAGTGAGTAGGGGCCACCGGGCTGATAAAAAGTGATTGCAAGTTGCTGTAAAAGTCCTGCCTGATCATCGTTTTGCAAGGCTCGAAGAGCCTGCAGATTGCTCTGGAGGTTCCTAGTGCTTTCACCTACATTCGGCCTACCCGATTCAGTCTCGGCAATGTTGTGGATCACTAGCCAAACAGGATCCGCAACGGCATTAAAAAAATCGTTTTTGTCGGAGCCGAGGTACTGATCGATTTGTTTAATGAGTGCGAAAACCTTCGGCTGAAAGATTCGCTTAACGGGTAAGTCAGGTGTCTCACTCCTGATCAGTTGCAGTAAGACATCCTTTGCGTCTCTACTGGGAACGGAATAGATCTTGTCGTAAAGCGCCTGAATTTCATTCTTTTCAAAGCGCGTTCCGCCAAACATTGAAGCAAGCGTTTCTGTAACAAATGGATCCTGTGAGGCTGCTAAGGCGCTGAAATCACTCGAGAGTGGCTCGAAAACCAGAAGCATCTGGTAGACCTTCTCCGAGGCGATCGTTTTGTTGTTGATTACATAATTAAGAAATGCATCCTGGGTCGAATCGTCTAGCTCACCGAACATCGATGAAAGTTCGTCAATTTTACCTTCATCAACTTTTCCTTTGAAATTCTGTTTTATCAGCAATGAGGCCAAGCTCTTATATTCCCGGTAAGCCACATAAGCCTCTTCACCTTTCGGTAAGCTCATCTGCGTCTGCAACTGAGTATTGTTAATACTTGCTTCGGTTTTCGGGAATAGAGTGGGCTTGTAGAGCCTGCTTTCGAGGGGTGTCTGTAATCCTTCCAGCAACCTGATGCGCGTGTCTAGTTTGTCGTCACGTTCCCGGAAAAACTGGCGCATCTCTTCGGGATATTCAAACTCTTTCAGGATCTTTTGCCGCAAGTTAGGTTGATCGTAGAGAACTGTAAACACTCTAAACTGACTTGTTGTATTAAACCTTTCTTCGGCAGTAGTGCCTGGCAAGTAGATCGTTGCTTGAGACTGCTGGTCGAGGCCCGCGGGATGGATCCAGTTTAGTCGTTCATTAATGTACTTCTGCTTGCTATTTACGTCCGAGGCATCGAAATATTGGGCCAGGAGGTCAGTTCTTTCCACGCCTTGCTCTTTGAGAATGTCAGGTGGATTTCCACTTCGGTAGTAAGCTTGCTGCAGATTTTGGGCGAGCGTCCAATCCCCGCGATTGAAGGCGTCGTTAATAATCTCCTTGAGTAATGTTCGTTCTTCTACTGCGCGTGACGAACTCTTTCCGATAGGCGTTGTTGCGGGCTTGGGACTGTTTTCCTCGGGTGCTGGTGCACTCGCTTTCGTGGCGGTACCGCTTTTAGAAGCTAATGGAGCCGCAAGAGGCTCAAGTGACGGAGCCGGACGCGAACTGCTTTGCAACGTATAGGATTGATTCTGCTGAATCGTTCTCAGGTATTTTTGATATATAGGACCAAGACTAATTTCGGAAGCTAATTTATAAAACCTACGTCGCTCTGCCAGGCTTTGACGGGTCACATTCATGGCCAGGGCTTTTGCGTCAGACGATATCAGTCGCGGCGTGCGTGAATCGTTTTTGACATTCAAAGCAAGTTGTTTTCCCAGTGCCGCCCCAGAAATAATTACCAGCGATACCAGAGTCGACGTGACCATTGTTCTACGATTTTTCCGTATCGTTCGACTTAAAGGATTGCCCAGCGCGTAGATCAAAGTAGCCGAAGTAATAGTCAATAGGGACAAGATTGGGAGAAGTAGAGAGAGCCCGGCAACCGAGTCCCCTGAAGATGCGAAGAACGGCCCTCCGTTCGCAATTATCAGGACAACGAGCGTTGTAATAGCTAAACACCCGGTCACTATTTCAGTAAGATTCAGCCACCATGCCGCAACCATGACGGTGACTATCACGAACGTAATAACCAGAACGGTCAGAATTGTGCTCAGACCTGGGGATGGGTTCTTACCTGAGATAAGGAGCGAATCGGTCAGAAGTAATGAAAAGAATGCCGCGCAAATTAATGCAAAACTTAAATCCATTCGGTTTCGAAAGCGACTTCTCTTCGAGTCGACAAGGCCGACCTGCGGATCTGCAGGGGAGGAGACTGGCGTGTCTTGCTCTTTGAAGTGCTTCCCCAGCAATAAGAGTTGGCTGACAATGCCAAGAACTGTTACGACGATTTGCAGAGTGTCATTCATGAGGATTTTCTCTTCAAAGTGTCTCGGCGAAGGCTAGCTAAGACGGAAAGCCTGGTGAAAGCATTACTTCGCCTTATATTGTTAACGCACCGGCTGGGATTGAGAACTATCTTTATGAGGCGAAATCTATTTCGAGTACATCGCGCTCTTGACTAGACTCTGGCCCTACTACAATTTACGAACCTAAGTTAAAATCCGCGGGCGTTTGCTATCCGGACCACCCCGATGACGTCACGCATTCAGCCAGGCACTAAACTCGGTCGCTACGAAATTCGCTCCCACATTGGCGCGGGTGGGATGGGAGACGTCTACCTCGCCCGTGACATCGAGTTGGACCGCACTGTAGCTCTTAAGGTATTACCCTCCTCAGTCGCCACAGACGAACAGCGCATGCGACGCTTCATCCAGGAGGCAAAGTCAGCTTCCAGTCTCAACCATCAAAACATAATCACTATCTACGAAATCGGGAACGCTGATCCGATGCGCTTCATTGCGACTGAGTACATAGACGGCGTCACTCTGCGCCAAAAACTCAGACGCGGCCGGCTTACTTTTTCTGAAACGTTAGACATCGGAATCCAAATAGCCACTGGACTCGCTGCGGCCCACGAGGCGGGCATCATCCATCGTGACGTCAAGCCTGAGAATGTCATGCTTCGCAATCGGGATGGCTTTGTGAAACTCCTCGACTTCGGGCTCGTCAAACTAACAGAGGTCTCACGGTCCGACACCGATACTGAAGCTCCAACGCGGGCTCTCGTCAACACTGATGCGGGAACCGTGATGGGCACGGTGGTCTATATGTCGCCG
>DATIBX010000737.1:0-8850 GCA_035457105.1 Pyrinomonadaceae bacterium | reverse complement strand
GCAGGCGATCCCAAACTGCTTTAGCATCGCCTGATGCATTCAATAGGAAGACTGCGCCCGGAGCGGCGTACTCAAGTACGTCGATCTTGTCGACGAACTCAAACTGATGGCAGGCAACGAAACTCGCTCGATCCACAAGGTAGGCGGAGCGGATGGGTCGCGGACTAGAGCGCAGGTGTGAAACGGTAATTGCTCCGGATTTCTTGGAGTCGTAAACAAAGTAGCCCTGCACAAACTGATCAGTCTCACCACCGATTATCTTGATGGAGTTTTTGTTGGCGCCAACTGTGCCGTCTGCACCAAGGCCATAGAACAGCGATGTCGAAACATCATCTCCTTCAGTACGAAAAGACGGATCCCACGTGATCGACGTATGCGTGACGTCGTCAATGATTCCAACTGTGAAGTGCCGTCTTGGAGTTGTACTCTTCAGCTCGTCGAAAACACCCTTGACCATCGCGGGAGTAAACTCTTTCGACGACAAACCGTAGCGGCCAGCGATCACATTTGGCTCGGTCTTGAAATGTGATTCTCCCTCCACGCGTGCTTCGGCGAGGGCTGCGATCACATCGAGGTAAAGAGGATCCCCAGGAGCTCCCGGTTCCTTGGTTCTGTCGAGCACCGCGATTGATTTGGTACTTAATGGCAAGGCAGCTAGAAACGCTCTGCGCAAGAACGGACGATAAAGACGCACCTTAACCAATCCGACCTTTTCGCCTTGCGCAGTTAAATATTCCACGGTCTCGTGCACCGTCTCTGCGCCCGACCCCATGATCACAATGACACGCTCTGCATCCGGATGCCCTATGTATTCGAACAACGCATACTCGCGTCCTGTTCTCTCTGCGAGTCCTTTCATTAAACGTTCAACGATTCCCGGTGTAGCGTCGTAATACCCGTTCGCTGCTTCGCGCGCCTGAAAGAAGACATCGGGATTTTGGGCGGTGCCACGGAGTACCGGCCGGTCAGGTGTGAGTGCTCGCTGGCGGTGAGCATAAATTGCTTCTTCGGAAATAAGACTGCGCAAGTCTTCATCGTTGAGTTCCTCAATTTTTGCCACCTCGTGCGACGTGCGGAATCCATCAAAGAAATGAAGGAACGGAATTCGTGACTCGAGAGTTGCCGCATGGGCGATTGCAGCCATGTCATGCGCTTCCTGAACTGAGTTTGAACAGAGAAGTGCAAACCCGGTTTGGCGACAGGCCATCACATCCGAATGATCGCCGAATATCGAAAGAGCGTGAGTCGCCAACGTACGGGCAGTGACATGCATAGTGAAGGGCGACAACTCACCAGCGATTTTGTACATGTTTGGGATCATCAACAGCAGGCCCTGAGATGCCGTAAAAGTAGTCGCTTGAGCTCCGGCTTGTACTGCGCCGTGCAACGCTCCTGCTGCTCCCCCTTCCGATTGCATCTCGGCCATCTCTGGAATGACGCCCCAGAGGTTCGTCTTTCCGCGACTGGCCCATTCGTCACAAAACTCGGCCATCGGAGAACTGGGTGTAATCGGATAGATGGCAATCGCTTCGCTGACCCGGAACGCGACGGAGGCCGCAGCCTCGTTACCATCAACGGTGATAAGGTTCTTTTTAGACGTAATTCCCTCCGATCTTAGGTGGCCTGGCGCCGGGCGTGGGCCACGATTTTTGCGACAGCACAACTAGCGATTCTTGAACGAACGCTATCCGCGCGGCTCGTTAGAATTATTGGAACTCTTGCGCCAAGAACCATGCCTGCGCTGTCAGCATTAGCTAGAAAGGTCAACTGTTTGGCGAGAATGTTGCCGGCTTCAAGATCGGGAGTCAGCAGGATGTCAGGATCGCCGGCGACTTCCGATTTAATTCCCTTAGTTTTCGCCGCTTCTTTGCTGATCGCATTGTCAAACGCGAGTGGCCCATCAAGAATAGCTCCTTTGATTTGACCTCGTTCGGCCATCTTGCAGAGTGCTGCGGCATCGATCGTGGCCGGCATCTTCGAGGTCACGGTTTCGACTGCGGCGAGAATGCCGACCTTTGGTCTCTGCAGGCCGAGTGAAATTGCGAGATCGATTGCGTTCTGACAGATATCAACCTTATCTTCCAGGGTTGGAGCAATATTGATTGCGGCGTCAGTAACAATCAGGACTTTGTGATAGGTTGGTACGTCCATAACAAAGACATGGCTGATGCGACGCCCGGTGCGCAGTCCACCTTCACGCGAGACTACCGCAGCCATCAACTCGTCGGTGTGCAAGCTTCCCTTCATGAGAATCTCGGCTTTGCCGAGTCTAACCAGCTCAACAGCTTTTGCTGCTGAAGCATTGCTGTGTGGCACATCGATGATTTGGAGATCGCCGAGATCAATCTTTGCGGCCCGTGCGGTTTCGTTAATTCTGTCAGCCGGTCCCACCAAAAGTGGCTTAATTAACCCTAATGTCGCGGCCTCGACCGCCCCAGCCAAAGCCGCTGCCTCACATGGGTGTGCGACTGCAGTTGGAACCGGCTCCAGACCCTGGCAGCGCGCCAGAAGTCGTTCATATTTTCCTGATCCAGTTGCTGGTTTCATGCTCTTAATCCTCCTTACTGGTGGACCAAGTTAGCCATGCGCTTAAGGCTTTTGGTCCATTTTGGCTTGTCCGCTCAACACTGTTTTCAAAAACCAGCACTTTAAGGTCGACAAACGTCGGACTCAGCTTTGGCGAACCGCGGGCCCGGTCTCCTTCAATAAGAGAGTCAGCACAATCGCAATCGCGACCCCATAAAGAAGAGGTAAAAACGTGGACTGGTAATGATGCAATTCGAATCGCGCAGCTCCGCCGGAGACGCTCTGTAGGATCCAGCCAAATACAGGACCCAGCAGCGCACTGAAAGTGAAATTCAAAAAATTGACGACCCCCGTCGCGGTGCCGCCGAACTGTGGTGGGTTAGCTTCTTTGATTACTGTGTAGGGCAGCATGGCAGCGCCCGAGGCGACGCCGGCGACAAGACCAACCACGTAAGGTGGAAAGACTCCCGGAGTACCGTAAAGGATCCATGCGAGACATCCAAATAGAACAACACCCGCTGCTGCTATAACTGGTTTCCTTCTGCCCATCCGATCCGAAAGGAGACCAAGTAGTGGGCAGCCAATGATCCATCCGAAGGGAACCGCGGCCGACCGCATCACCGCCGAACCATAGTCGAAACCATGTGCTTCTTGGAGATAACGGACTCCCCAGATCATGTCGAAGATAGTGGTTGGGATGAACATCAATCCAGCGATCAATCCGCACAAGATTGATTGCGGATTTCTAAACACTGTCGCAAAAGCCTGAGCAACGACCTTCAGTCCACCTGTCGGTTGTTGTTGCGTTGGACCGTCGTTCGGTATCAAGAAAAAAAGAACGACACCGATAGTCAAACCGATCACGCCCATCCCTATCCAAAAATAGTTCCAGGGCATACCACCACCGATCATCGGCCCCACGACGAACTGTCCCGCTGCGCCGCCGGCCATCCCAAACATTTGAGTCGCTCCGATTAGTGTTGCTGCCTTTGATGCGGAAAAATTCTTGCTGGCAATGTAGATAGCCCCTACCAAAGCGAACACACCGCCCGCACCTTGCATGAATCTTCCAATGCTCGCGACCTGAGCATTTCCGCTAGCGAACAAGAGCGCACCGATCCCAACGGCGGCGGCGGCGAAAGGAACCAGCCGTCGCGGACCTAGCCCATCGAGTGCCGCACCAGCAACCAGACTGAAGGGCGAATAGCCGTAGTAGAAGAGACCGACGATTGATGCAACTCCCAGTGCGCTGACTTCAAAAGCGGCCGACAGCTGCGGCATCATAACGGCCGGTGCCGACCTCATTGCGTACTGATAGAAATAAAAGATGGCAGTCAGAATCCAAACAACGATCACCATCCTCACTCCGGAACGGGATTGGGAATCACTTGCATGTTGTGCGATTGCCTGGGCCATACACCTCACCGCTTACCTAATTTGAAGTTGCTATTCCATTCCCTGTGCAACCTCCGTGGTATTTGGTTGCTGATAGAACCTTGTTACAGAGAAGCTCCGTGGCTTTCTCGTAACCGAGCACAGGATTCAAGGCTGTGACGATGCCCAAGATTCGCTTCCGCACCTTGCCGCCTAATCGACAGGCCTGGGTCCACTTCTTGAGGTCGAATGCTAGAGGTGGGCCTGAAGACCTGGTACTAGCAAAATTTACAGGTTAATTCTGAGGTGTTTTGGTAAGAATCAGCGGCGGTGTTTGGCATTTTCAAGGGCCATTTCCTGCTCTCCCATTCGGCTTCCTGGCAGGGTCACTCCCTGAAAATCAGTAAAGTCCAATACCTAGTAATTCTGCCAGTATCGTGTTCTTAGTACTCGAATACATTTGTATTTCGTTAAACCGAGTTCCGTCGTGGGTCGAATATATGCGCAAGAGCACCGAGTCCAGGAGCAGAGCACATAAAAGCGGAAGTTTGCGAAATCGTTGATACCCAGTTGAGGCGGCCCGCATCGGTCTGAATCTAGATAAAAACAAGGAGCAGCACCATGTCTAAAGAAGAAAATAAGGCATTCGACACTGTTAGCTCGAACGACCCATCAACCAAAACCAGTGTGAAAGATCCACTTGGTAGCACAATCGAGTTGATTTCGAAGGCGGTTCCGCCTGGTGTGGATCGCCGTAGTTTCTTAATACGCAGTGCTGTGGGGGGTGCGGCCGCAGTCATGACGGGCAGCATCGTTTCGGCTCACGAGAGAATAGAGAAGGCCGTCGCCACACTGCCGGTACTGCCGCAGCAAGCTTCACCGGCGCCGCCGCTGGATCCGAAGCTTAACGTGGTGCAGAAGGGTAAAGGTCCCGTTTTGACGACTGTGGATGAGTTCTACAAGGTAGGGCCGGGCCCTTCAAGCTCGCACACGATCGGCCCGATGCGTATAACCTACGATTTCTATCAGCGCTGCACCAAATTGCCCGCGGATAAACTCAACCAGGCGACTGCTCTCCAGGTCAACCTCTTTGGCAGCCTCAGCGCCACCGGTAAAGGCCACGGCACAGAACGGGCAGCATTAGCCGGACTCGTAGGAAAGGAGCCGGCAACGGTAGACCCGTTGTTTCTCGACAGCCTGCGAGACAAGCCTGACCAGGTGTTTCCGGTCAAGCTCGGCGACAAAACGATCGACGTTAGCCTGAAGAACATCGTTTACGATGCGACCAAGGGCGACTTCCACCATCCGAATACGATGACGGCGAAGCTCTTGGCGGGTAATGAAGTGCTGCTGGAACAGGAGTACTACTCCGTTGGCGGCGGATTCATCGAATGGAAAGGTTATACACCACCGAAGAAAAATCCTCCGAAGTATCCGTTCAGGACGATGAAAGAGCTTCGCGCTCACGCCGACAATAACAAGATCTCGATCGCGAAGGTAATGCTTGCCAACGAGATGTCGATCGCAGGCAGGTCGGAAGAAGAGGTCTATGCCTTTGTCGACAAGATCATTAACGCAATGGTCGCGACGGTAAAGTCGGGGCTTTCGATGCCGGAGGATGATGTGCTACCTGGCCCGATCAAACTGCACAGCAAGGCAGCTACTGTTTACAAGCGCGCCATGGACGACAAGTTTCAATCAGACCGCGGTATCGGCGTTCTTTCGGCATATGCTCTGGCAGCTTCGGAGGAGAACGGACGCGGCCATCTCGTGATCACGGCTCCGACGGGCGGTTCTGCCGGTGTCATGCCGGCGCTGGTTTATGGGCTCGTTGAGGTTCGGAAGCTCGATATGCAGAAGGTCCGTGAGGGCATGCTAGCTGCTGCGGCGATCGGCTATCTCTGTAAGCACCACGCGACATTGTCGGCAGCCGAGGGCGGTTGCCAGGCGGAGATTGGCGTGGCGTCCTCGATGGCTGCCGCACTGGTCGCTACCGCGTACGATGCAGAATCGCGGGTGGTCGAAAACGCTGCCGAATCGGCACTTGAGCATCACCTGGGGATGACGTGCGATCCAGTCGCCGGGTATGTGCAGGTCCCATGCATTGAACGGTGTGCATTTGGTGCGGTAAAGGCTTGGACGGCTTACGCGATCGCCAGCAACGAGATCGCGTCCAGACACCGTGTCGATTTCGACGCGACCGTGATGGCTCTGGCCGAGACAGCCAGGGACATGAACAGCAAGTACAAGGAAACCAGTGAAGCCGGGTTGGCTCAATCCGTGGTGCTTTGCTGAGCGAGCGGTAGTTCCGACGGTGCTTGTGGCGCCGTCGGTTCTCCTCGTGCACAGCTATCGAATTTAGAGTGTCAGACGCTGACGGCAACGTCGGAGTCTTGGGGCGACCCACGACTCTTGTTTACGCGAAGCGCCTCGGGGCTTGTTCAGTCAAAGCTTCAAAGTGTTTTAGATAGGGCGGCAGTGCGCAAATCTAGCGTCGCGAGTGGACGACTTCTAGAGGGAGGTTCAAATGTTGGCTCACTGCGCATCTACCAGACTCACATTAGCATTAACCCTACTGACGTTGCTTACGCCTTCTGCGAGTGGCCAATCCAAAACAACCCGACCCACTAATTCCGACAAAGAGAGCGTCGCGACTGAGGCTCCTCCTATACCCAACCAAGAGAACAAAGGCGACGTAGACGCACCACCCAAGCCAAACGACCTCGAGTCACAAGTTTCAGCCGTGAAGGCCGAGAACGCTGCTTTTCGAGAAGCGCTTCGCAAAATGGAGGAGCAGCAGAAGACTCTGTTAGAAATGGTCGAACGTTTGCAGAAGAAACTTGACGACACCGCGACGGCGAATGTTCAAGGCACCGGGCAGCCAATGGAATTACCGACCACAGCCAGTGCCTCAGCGAAAATCCCACTCACCGGGACGAACACAGGCAATCTCCCGTTACCGACATCTGATGCCGTGGATGCTTCCACGCAGCCGGCATCTGTAGTCAGTAAACAAGGGAACGACGATCATTACGAAGATGGAATTATTGTTTGGAAAAACCCCGAGGACGCTAAGGTACCTTTCCTGCTGAAGTTCAACGTCAATACTCAGATTCGATACCTCAACACGCAGAACAGCAAAGAGACCTTTACCGACCATCTTGGCGTTGTCCGCGAGGTGCACAGTCGCAATGATATAACGGTGAACCGCACGATGTTCATTCTGGGCGGCTACATGTTCTCCAAGAAACTGCAATACAGCATGACCGTCTGGACGTCCGCCGGGGCCGCTTCGATCGTGGTAGCCGGGAACATTGGCTGGCGATTCAACAAAGCGCTCACGGTCACGGGAGGTTACACGGGCGTTCCAGGCAGCCGATCACTTGTTGGCACCTTCCCATTTTTTCAACCAATTGATAGGAGCATGGCGGACAACTTCTTTCGTCCTGGCTTTACCCAGGGGGTCTGGGCGAATGGAGAACCGGCAAAGGGTCTGAACTATTTGGTCTTCGTCGGCAATGGTCTCAATACTTTGAACATCACCGCAAACAAGATCGATACAAGTTTGCTGTTCTCCGGTAGTGTCTGGTGGGAGCCGTTCGGAGCGTACTCGGAGCCCGGCAAATCGCGACAGATGTACGACGATTATTTCGCCTCGCCAAAAACGCGCATTCGGATCGGAACCAGTTTTACGAGATCCCGGGAAGACCGATTTTCAGATACGGACCAATCAAGTCCCGACAACACTTCAATTTACAATTCCGATGGCGTGCTTGCCTTCTCGACCGGGGCGTTTGCTCCGGGTGTCACCCTGCAGAAAGCCACTTACAGAATGTGGGCGATCGACGGTGGCCTTAAAAAGAGCGGTTTCTCAGTCAACGGACAATACTACTTGCGCTGGCTAAACGACTTCGAAGCCGACGGGCCGCTACCGCTCGCATCCACATTCGACCATGGTTTTGAATTGTCGACAGGCAAATTTATCGTTCCAAAGAAGCTGATGTTGTATGTCCGTGGCTCAAAGGTCTTCGGACAGTTTGCCAACCCCTCTGAATATGGCGGCGGCTTCAAGTGGTATTTCCTACCGACTGAGCGTCTCTGGATGACCGGCGAAATAATGCGGGTGAACCACTCTCCCTATAGCGGAGCGTTTACTCCATATACTGCTGGAATGAACGGTTGGATGCCGATGCTTCAGACGGTCCTCGCTTTTTGATATTCGAGGACGAGCTGTCGCATTGGCACCCTGTCAAATCTACTTCAGATCAAGAACAATTCGAAAGATGGTCCAGTATTCAAGCCGTTCGGATACGGGGTTGCAGGTATCGCGGTTCAAAAAGTTGATCTGGAAAGCCCGCAGTTGTTTGCTGCCATCGGCGTTGACAATGTGAGTCAGAACGAAACTAGTTTTGCATTAGCCATCGGCGGAGGGATGGACATTCGACTCAACGACCGGTTTGACATTCGCGCCGGAAAAGTTGACTTAAACTGCATTCGCCGCGGCGATCAGCAGTTTCCGCGAGCAGTTGGAGGCCCGCTGGTACTGCCAAGCACTACTCAGTACAACGTTCGCATTGGCGTGGGTATTGTCATTCACTAGAGATTCAATTAAGTCAACCTGGCGGCCAAGTTATCATTAACACCAGCCACACGTTGTTTCATCAAACAACGTTTGGCTGGTTTCCTGTATCACTTCCCACCCCTGGTTAAACCGACCGCCCGGAGATTGATTTCCATGATCCGGTCGAGATGTCTCGCCATCATTGTTGAACTACCAGTGGGATCTCAGATGAGACTTGTAAATCGAGCAGTGCATAAAGACGGCGATCAATCTGGAAAAACAGCACCACTTTCTTTCCCGGTATAACCTGTTCGAACAGCGGAATGTATTTCTGACGCAATTGGTCTCGTGAGATCTGAATCTCGACCCATCGCTTGATCAGGCTGCTT
>DATIBX010000736.1:0-3564 GCA_035457105.1 Pyrinomonadaceae bacterium | reverse complement strand
ACCAACTCCGGACTGCGTAATCGTTGGAAATGCGATCCCGCGCGGAAATCCCGAAGTAGAAGAGACTCTA
This sequence comes from Pyrinomonadaceae bacterium, assembly GCA_035457105.1. Classification (GTDB taxonomy): domain Bacteria; phylum Acidobacteriota; class Blastocatellia; order Pyrinomonadales; family Pyrinomonadaceae; genus PSRF01. The sequence continues at coordinate 3,494 of DATIBX010000736.1, read as the reverse complement.
AAACTCAAACTTCTCTACCGATCGCAGGCCGAGGTTGTGAAAGAAGAGTTCATCCGAGGTCGTCACTGTCTGGCCGTCGCCGGAACCCACGGAAAGACTACGACAACGAGCATCGCATCCTGGGTGATGGATCAGGGTGGTCTGGATCCGAGTTTCCTGATTGGTGGAGTGGCACAGAATTTCGAATCGAGTTTTCGGGTCACCGGCAGTGAGTACATGATCATTGAAGCTGACGAGTACGACACAGCCTACTTCGACAAAGGTCCAAAGTTCATGCACTACCTGCCTGAACTCGCCATAGTCAACAACATAGAATTCGATCATGCTGACATCTATCGGGATCTTGATGCAGTCAAACTCGCCTTTCGCCGCTTTATGAATCTCGTGCCTGGCAATGGATGTCTGATTGCCGGTTGGGACAGTCCTAATGTCCGCGCTGTTGTGGCGGAGATGGGTTCGAGGCTCTTCACGAGAGTGGAGACGTTCGGCTTGCAAAACGACGCAAAGTGGCAAATTCGAAATCCAGACTTCGGCCCACAGCTTTCGCGCTTTGAAGTCTATCGCGAGAATCAAAAATGGGGTGAGTTTGAAACCCCCTTACTTGGAGAGTTCAACCTTGCGAACTGTCTTGCGGTGATCATCGCGGGAACTGTTTGGGGATTGAGTCAGGAAAAGATTCGCCAGGCCCTGGTTACTTTTAAGAATGTGAAGCGCAGGGCCGAGATTCGCGGCGAACGACGCGGTGTCGTGGTAATTGACGACTTTGCTCATCACCCAACGGCGGTTCGCGAGACATTGCGTGCTCTCAGATCTAAGTATTCTTCACATCGAATCGTTGCCGTCTTTGAGCCTCGTTCCTGGTCGTCACGACTGGCGGTTTTTCAAGACGACTATGCCGAAGCGTTCCTTCCTGCCGACTATGTCGTGATCGCTAACGTCTTCGACAGTCAAAAAGTGACAGAAAAGGGACGAGCCCTCGACACCGCCAAACTAATCGAAGCTATTTCGAAACAAGGTAAACCTGCCCTGGCCCTTCCAGGAGCCGACGAAATCGTCAAACATCTTCATCCGGAGCTCCGGGCCGGCGATGTTGTCGCAATCATGTCAAATGGCGGTTTTGGCGGAATTCACAACAAATTGTTGCTTGCTCTGGAAGAAAAATAGCGTAGTTCCTCCGTCGGGCATTTCACCCCATTCCGGGCTACACAATTTAACTAAATATTCGTAAACGTCTCGCAGAGGTCGTCCTATAGATCTGGTATCGCTCAGGTCAGGGAGACCCCCCGTGAAAACATTCTCAGTATTTGATTATGCACTTACATGTTGTGACGGCCAGCTGGAAGATTTAGGACAGGTGGCAAGCATCGCACGCCGGGAATTCGAAGAGCGTGAGAGTTTTGTTTGTCGTACCACGACAGCTTCAGTCGAGTATGGCAGCTTGATGATCGAAAACTCGCTGTTGCTTCGAACGGACCGAGGCGGACGTGTCTATGCCGGCTTCGAAAGGTTTTCTCAACTCCAACCAATCATCGATCGATCCTTGCGAATCGCAGATGTGTCGGAGTCTGTGTACCTTTTTGGTCAAAACGACTGGAAACCACCTCGTCATCCCAACATCCGCGTCATCACGCTCAATCCAGATTTTCAACTAGCCCGGGAATGGTTTGTAATCACTCAATCATCATCACTGTGCACTGCCTTCCTTGCTTATGACGAAGCAGGAACTGACACGATGGTGCCGGAGCAAATACGGTACTGGGCGATTAAGACTAGTAATGCACGAATAGTGTCAGGATTGGTGAATGCGGTTGAAGATGTGATCGATTGGACGCTGGCAGCCTAGTCAAGCAAATTCAACTCGAACGAGCTTCCTCTGACGCAAACGCCGGTCGCGACTCAGCTAATGCCACGACGTCCGATGCTACATACGTAAATCGTTTCTTCAATCTTAGAAACGGCTTTTCAACGAATTGGTACGAGATTGCTGAGAGGGCGACGGTTATCACCAGACTAGTCACTGCGTGAAAGACTGTGTACTTCACAAACAGCTGTGAGGTTAGCGCAAGAGATGCCATATGAAAAACATAAAGACCGTACGAGATTCGACCTAAGTAAACTAGGGCAGGATTCTTCAAGCTGCTGCCGAGTATGGCAAGAAGCATCATGACACTGCCAATGACAATCAAAGGAAAGTAGACAACATCGGGATAGATAAACGAGTTGCGAAAACGCAACGCAAAAACCCAAAGAGCTAATCCTCCCAGTCCTAGAAGAATGCGGTGGGCCAGTGGTCGGCGAAAATCAGTTTCGCGGAGTAACAGGGCGATTAGCGCCCCAGCAGCAATCGCATCAAACCACGTAACAGTGCTGCACCAAAAGGCAACGAAACCCGCCCCCATCTTCTCCATCGCTATCCGAGTAAGATTTGAAAAAATTATTAGACCAATGCACACTCGCTTTAGATGTTTCACGCCTACACGAGAAATAATTAGAGGCCAGGCAAGGTAGAATTGCTCTTCGACCGAAATACTCCATAGAGGGCCGGCCACTGAAGCCCCCATTCCCCCAATAAACACACAAGCCCAGTTCCCCACAAACAGGAGCATGGAAATCAAATAGTTAGTCTTCAACGAGTAAACTGATTCCTGAGGGATGACTAAATAGACCAACAGTAGAAAGAAGAAATAGAGCGGCCAAATACGCAACGCCCGCCTGATGTAGAAAAACTTCACGTCCAGCTGTCCCATTCTGTTTACTTCACGAATGAGTAGCTCAGTGATCAGGTAAGAGCTCAGCACAAAAAAAAGAACTACGCCCGCACCACCCGAGCCAACGACAGTGCTGAGCCAGGTAGCGAGAGAATGAGGAACCCAAAGTTGCTCGTAAAATTCAGGAGTAATGGAAAAGGCGTGGCTAATAAAAACGCAAAGGAAGGCGAAGAAGCGAAGGCAATCTAACTCCGGTCGATAGAAGGAGGCTTTAGCTTTGGTACTTGTGCCTTGTAGGATAAAAGATACCTCGACTCACTTTTTGGTGCTTCTATCTACCGAATGTGAACTTCAGTGAGGAATGTTTCGTCCTGAGCGACTACATTGTTCCCAGTTCTTTATCGACCTCGATCTGCGGTCGCTCCACCAGCAGCGGTGCACGCAAGTTTTTCTCTACTCCTGTTGATTCAACATGAGCAGTCAAAACTCTTCTGATCCTTCTTGGAAGCAGTTTGGAAGCGATCATTGCCGTCGCACCAATCAATTCAACAACATCACCGCCGCCTCGCCAATGTTCTCGCACAACCCTGGGATCAGTTACTGTCGTCAATCGCAGCAGCGAAAGGGCGACGAGGTAAGCGTCATCGATTTGCCCGACGAATGGCAATAAGTCCGGAATGAAATCAAATGGCATCAACGCGTAAACCACTGCGCCAGCCACAAGTATTCTTTCTTTAGCTGGCACTCGTGGATCAATCATCAACCGTCCGCAGAGCAGGACCAGGT
>DATIBX010000735.1:0-7800 GCA_035457105.1 Pyrinomonadaceae bacterium | reverse complement strand
TGAACTGATGCAACCGACTCCAAAGGTTTCGCGTATACCAAATGGCCTGTATGGTTTAGACTAAGCTCCACTTGGTGCGGTTCTATGTCTCATAATCATGAATATCAGAAGCCTTTCGCGCCTGTCCAAGACGTAACAACTTGTGCCAACTGCCGCTCGACGATGCCTGCCGAGTTGCGGTTTTGCCGAAATTGCGGTTTTCGTCTTGGTGACGGATTAGCCGAGTACAACGAGACTCTAAGATTTGACGGTTCCCAGGTGCCGGTTGGAGCGCCCGCCGCTGTTCCCATGCTCAGAAAGCGCCGGAAGATGAGTGGCATCGCCTGGATCTTTGTGGCGTTGTTAGTCTTCTTTGTCGGGGCTGCAGCTTTTACAGCTATGGTTGCGCCGTTGCGCAAAGGGAATGTAGGAATCATTGCTCCAGCGCCTTCGAAGTCATATGTCGGTGTCAATGGCTTTGACACAGTTGATGATGACGCTGGGGTAACTTTTCAATCGGTCGATGCTCCAGACGGACCCGCAGACAAGGCCGGACTCATAGGTGGCGACATCATTACAAGCTTCGATGGTCAATCAATTCATGATGAGGATCAGATCGGTGAGTTAATGGAACAGACGCCTATCGGGAAGACGGTTGATATTGAATACTTGCGAGACGGAGAGAAAAAAACGACAAAGCTAACCACGATTGATAAACGCGAGTTTGATCGTTTGACCAGGGCTTTCACTAAAAGGCCTGAAGGACTAGGGCAGTTTGGGTTTGACGACGACGAAATGGAAATTGTGGAGATACCCGGCACTAAAATTCATGGAGTGCAACTGAATAGAATTCTCCCAAGTCGGCCTGCAGATATGGCCGGAATAAAAAATGGAGATATCGTTATCGAATTTGATCACCAACCAATTAGAACGGGTAAAGAATTTCTTATGAGAGTTAAAAGGGCGTTACCGTATAGTACGGTCGATGTCGTGGTCATGCGCGGTAGTGAAAAGCTTACAATCCCTGTAAAGATTGGTAAGTCCTAAGAAACGGTACCAATATTCTTCGACTTCTCTGAAACGTGTTCCCTCAACCGAGCCTCCATCTCCTGCTTCATTTCACTTCGCTGATCTTCAGTTTCATCCTCTTCAAACGTTTCAAAAAGCGCGTATTGATTCTCTGATAACAGCCGCAACTCCCATGCTTCGCGCTTGTGGTGAGAAGGCCGCGAAAACCAGAGCGCGTCGAGGATGTCGTCCTTTACGTCGGTGGACTTCAGCGAGGTTAATTCGTCGATATCGAGTTCGGGACGAGTCTCAGGCCGCACCAGGACGCCTTTCAATTCCCAGCCATGCTTACGATAAGTCGCTACCAACTCGGTGAAGATGTCTGCCTTTTTCATTCGCTTCAGCCCCCAATTTGTGGCGAAGATTAGCACAACTAAACGCAATGTTTAGTGGCCTTTTGTTGCGTTACAACCGCCTCTCAGCTCGTCTAAATTAGACTGCCTGGTTGACCGCCCGATTGAGCCGCTACTATTATCGGCAGCGGGTTAGGGTCGTTTCGGGACTCGCTTTCATGTTCTCCGGCATCGAGGTTTTCATCGCCAAAGCAAGGAATCTATTCAAAGGACCGACCTTACTGATAGCCCCTCGTCCGAATCAATTAAGCAAGATAGTTAGGATACTTGTTTTTCTGCTGGTGTGTTCAAAGCTCAACGGAGCCGGTCAAACTGTTCCACCGCAAAACAAAGCACAGGAAATGAAGTCAAGCTCAATCACGGATCTCGATAACCACAAAGACTCTGTCCCGTTTTACCAAGCGCTGACTAAAGCGCTCAAAAAGCGCAAATGGAATATCAATAATATTTGCCCTCCTGACGATAGAGTCGCTCGTCGCATTCTCGAGGAGTATGGCGCCGTTTATATCGCGACTAAGAAAGTACTTCCGCCACCACTCTGCGTTTTTACAAACGAGTCGGAGGTAGCAAAATTCCAGGACGACGCTGGGGTTGCGAGCGAGCTCATCGGTTACGACGAGATCGAACTACAGCCCGCAGCACTCAAGGCTCTCAAAAAGGCTCGCGAAGAAGCCCAAAAACAGGGTTTGGACATTACACCTCGGGACGGAGCTGAAGCGGCGCGTCGCAACTATGACGACAGCGTCAGACTTTGGAATTCACGATTTCAACCCGCACTTGATTATTGGCTGGGTCAAGGGAGACTAACCTCTGATCAAGTTAACCACATGCGAGCACTCCCACTGAGCGATCAGATTGCGGAGGTGCTTGATCTAGAGCAGACTGGCATTTACTTCAGTAAGGATTTGTCTAAGTCGATACTCTACTCGATTGCGGCGCCAGGCACGTCACAACACATCGCCATGTTGGCATTTGATGTAAACGAGTTCGAGGATCCGCGTGTGCGAGAAATAATGTCGAAGCATGGCTGGTTCCAAACAGTCGTCAGCGATCTCCCGCATTTCACCTACCTGGGTTTAAAAGAGAAGGATCTTCCGAAAAATGGCCTGCGAAGTGTTGAAGTTAACGGACAAGTTTTTTGGATTCCGAACGTCGCCGGAAACCTTCACCCCGGCTTAGACAAGTGAGTTATGCTGTTGGGGTCAGGTGAATAGGTAAAGTCTTCATTCGCAGGGATGCATAATTGATAATGATGATTTGAGATTTGATAGTTGATAATTGCGAAGTCGATTGCCCCTTGGCTCTCTCGGAACACCAAAATAGCAATTCTTAAATATCAAATGGTAATTATCCAATAATCCCCCCTACTTCCTTTGTCGGCACTCCTTGCGTTCACTATTCACTAACGCTGGGGATTGGTGCTAAACTCGGCGTGCCGAACCCTTTAAAAGGTTTCTCTTCCCCCAGAAAAAAGTTAAAACTGAAGTTGACTGTCGAGCTGTTGCTCTCCGAAAAAGCTCAACCGCTCTACCAATCGACCTTTTAACCCGAAGGAAGGTCACCTATGGATGTCCCCCAATTCATCGCCGGCAGGTTCAGGATCGAACGCGAGATCGGGACCGGTGGAATGGGTACGGTTTATCTCGCCACTCATCTCGGTCTCGACCGTCCCGTCGCAGTAAAAATCATAAAACGAGAATTTGCCGGTGACAGCGACGTCACCGAACGATTCCTTCGCGAAGCGCGGACCATGGCAAAGCTGCGACATGCGCACGCCGCAATGATCTTTGACGCCGGGAATCTCCCTGATGGCCGCCAATTTATAGTGATGGAGTTTGTTGAAGGAGTGACTCTCTCGCAAGCTCTCGCGGCAGAAGGACGATTCTCACCCAGCAAGGCCGTGCATATTGCGATGCAGATATGCGACGTTCTGGAGGAAGCCCATCGGCTGGGCATTGTTCATCGAGATCTGAAACCCTCCAACATCATTCTGGGCCACCACGGCGTCTGTGTCCTCGACTTCGGAGTCGCCAAAGTACTGGCGTCGTCGGCCGAGTCCACTGCTACTCACGCCAGCACCGGTTCAGGGCAGTTAATCGGCACTCCTCGTTACATGTCGCCCGAACAATGTCTCGGACAACGGGTCGGAGCACGTAGCGATTTATACAGTTTGGGGGTGTTGCTGTATGAAATGCTCGCCGGCCGTCCTCCGTTTACTGACCCTTTGCAATCTGCGCTACTCGTAAAACAAGCAACCGCTCCGGCCCCGCCTCTACCCAAATTGTGTCCTGACCTCGCGCGCTCGCTATCGCTGGCAGTTCATACCTTGCTCGCAAAGCGACCCGAAGATCGTCCACGAACAGCAGCCACTGCGAAGGCGTTACTGGAACGAAGTCTGGTCCAACCGGATCGCACCTTACCGGATATCGAGCCACTGGCGTCGATGGTCGCTGCAACCAGTCCGGGCAGAAATATTCTGTTTCGAGTTGGTGCGCCTCTGGTGTTGGTTACAACCTTTGGAGCATTACTGGCTTGGGGTTATACCGGTCAGAGTGCACCTGAACCTCAGGAACAAAAGGTCTCGTTTGCTCCCGCGCCCACACAACCAGTGATGACACCCGCTTCGTTCAGGAGCCAACCTTCCTTCTCGACTTCCGCTTCGACGGAGCCAAAAGAAGGAAAAGTTCGAAACGAATTAACTCTTGAGATGGCTCGCCGGATCGCGTCGAGGTTCGCAAGTGGCTCGCTTGGTCCAATCCAGCTCTTGGATACGGATGCCGGCCAGTCGATCGTCGCTATTAACACTCAGCGAAAAGAGGGAAAGACGAGCTTTTTCATTCTTGAAAAAAGAAGCAACAAATATCGAGTGACGGCTCAGGGTGCGCTCGATATGGATGGGTTTCGACGCGCAACCTGGAGCTCGGAATTGACCGATGCGGATGAGGATGGATATCAGGAAGTCATCTTCTCGGGGAAAGACTCGAAGGAAAGCCGGACAAAACGCCGGTTAGTTTTGTTTGTACCGAACGATAAACGCACTTACTCGATGTTCATGACAGGCGAGACCACGCAAAGCGGGACTCCTAAGATTTCCTGGTTATCGAACGCGGCGGGAACAGATGCGGCAGCGTATCGGACGGCATTGAGGCAGAAAGCACGTTCGCTGGTCAGAGTTAGGTAATTCTTGGGTCTTAGGTCTTTGGCTACTAAGGCCAAAGATCAAAGGCCAGAGGCCATTATTTCAACCTCTTAGACTTCAACTCGTCCCACTTTTCCTTCTGCTCGCTATTCAGCTGACTGGGCAGTGTGTCAACGGGAATGTTGTTTTGCGAACAGAACTGACGCCATAAAACAAACCTTAAGTCGTATTGGCCCGTAGACTCTGAGACTGAGTTATCGATTGGTCGTGGTGGTTTCCGCTTTCCTCTGATCATCACTGTCACTCTTCAGTCAAAAATTAGTTTAGGAAGTTTAGCAGGTTCTGGCTGAGAATTTCAGTGCGCGACGGATTCGTTATAAAAGAATCCATTTCTCATTCGCGTTTTCAACAAACGAGCGAAAAATCAAGAGGAATGGGAGCGGGCGCAGGGATCAGAGGCCACTGCGCAGGTAGATGGCGCCCGTCGGAACGTCAACCCCGCCGGCCGGCTCCAGCGTGATGGCAAAAATCGCAGCGTCTCGAGCAGATTCCGGAATTTGATCCTCAAGCATGCCTTTGCCCGAACTATCAACCGAAAACGATTTGCCGGGCATCGTTTTCTTTCCAACTATGAACCACAATTGATATTCCTTACCAGTCGGCGCAGGTGGCAGCCCGTTCGCCATCAGCATCGCATGTCCCGTCTTATCATGAGCCAACTTTGCACTCGCTTCCGGCACCTGGTTTGTGCCGGCCAGTTCATCCATACGAGCGCCCGGGCTCATCATCACCTTAAAAAAATTTCTGGATCGGTCTAGCTCTGATCGCTGATTCTGCAGTTCCCTTGAGAGCTCGGCAATTATCTGATTATTCGCCCGACTCTCCTGCCAGAATAAGAACAAGGTAGCAGCAGTGATTAAGAATAGGACCGCTGCAGCGATGGCCCAAACAGAACTATAGTTCCGCCCGGAAACAGTATTCGCTGGTTTAAACTTAATTACGTTCGCCTTCGCTTTGGATTCTGCATCATTCTGCAACGACTCTTCGCGTATAGCTTTCATAATTCGATCGTGCACTGCGGGAGATGGCTCCAATGGCTGAGCTCCCAACGACAACGTTGCCGCGGTAGCCTGCCAATTCTCGAGTTCTCGCTGGCACTCGGCACACTGTGAAAGGTGATCGCTCAGGGCGCGATTCTCTTCACCGTCAAGCGCAGACAGCACGTACGTCGGAATCATTTCTTTGAACTCTTCGTGGACCATTATTCGTTACTTAAATCCAAAGCTCTGGCTTTTACCTCCAAGCACTTCGCGCAGTTTCATCATCCCCGCTCGCATTCTAGTTTTCACGGTGCCGAGCGGCGCACCAAGACGGTCAGCAATCTCTGACTGGGTCAACCCGTCGAAGTAGGCAAGTACTAAAGCTTTCTGTTGCTCTTCAGGGAGTTGTGAGAGAGCAGAAGTCACGATTCCTCGCTGCTCGGACCGGACCGCGTCTGCAACTGCATCGGAAACTTCTTCGGTCACCTCGCGAGCGCTTTCATTTGCGACACGTTCACGCGACGCGACACTCCTGAGTCGATCAATAGCGCGGCTACGAGCGAGCGTCACTAACCAGGTGAACGGTCGCCCTCTATTCGGGTCGTAATCGCCGGCTCGATGCCAGACCTGAAGGAAGAGTTCCTGCAAAACATCTTCGGCCTCTTCCCGATTGTTCAATATACGGACCAGCAAACCAAACAACACAACCCGATATCGATCATAAAGCTGAGACACAGCCTTCTCGTCCTTGCCGGCAATAGCCTTTAGCAGGGCCACATCATCGATTTGTGCTTCTTCCGGTTGCAAGTTTCCTGAGCTGCGCCTCTGGAATAATTACGAACGAGGCCGCTAAAACAGATTGAGGAGGAGCGTAAAAAATTTCAGGGCGCTCAGCAACGCCCTGAAATTCTAGCAATTTGCGAATGTTTTCACAGTTATAAAACTACGCGACGGTGATTTCCTTCGCCAGGTAAACGTCCTGAATCGCATTTAGGAGTTCAATACCTTCTTTCATAGGTCGCTGGAAGGCTTTGCGACCAGAAATGAGGCCCATGCCACCACCGCGTTTGTTAATGACAGCAGTGCGCACCGCCTCAGCAAGATCGCTCGCTCCTTTCGACTCGCCTCCGGAGTTAATCAGACCACAACGACCCATGTAACAGTTGGCTACCTGGTAACGAACGAGATCGATCGGGTTGTCCGAAGTCAATTTCTCATAAACCAGCTTATTGGTCTTTCCATAAGAACTGCCGAGCTCTTTTTCAACTGCCTTATAACCGCCGTTTCGTTCCGGAAGTTTTTGCTTAATGATGTCAGCTTGAATAGTGACGCCGATGTGATTTGCCTGGCTGGTTAAATCAGCAGCTGTATGCATGTCGCCTTCTGGTGTTTTGAATTTTGGGTTACGGAGGTAACACCAGAGAATAGTGGCCATTCCTAAGTCGTGTGCCTGGGCAAACGCCTTGCTAATCTCCGTAATCTGCCGGGTAGATTCCTCAGAACCAAAATATATCGTTGCCCCGACGGCCACAGCGCCAAGACGATGTGCCTCCTTAACTGTTCCAAACAATACCTGATCGAATTTGTTGGGAAGGGTTAACAACTCGTTGTGGTTGATTTTTACGATAAAAGGAATCTTGTGCGCATACTTGCGAGCCACGGATCCGAGGACTCCAAATGTCGAGGCAACGGCATTGCACCCGCCTTCAATGGCTAGTTTGATGATATTTTCTGGGTCGAAGTATTCAGGGTTTGGAGCAAATGAGGCACCGGCTGAGTGTTCAATGCCCTGGTCGACTGGAAGGATGGACAAATAGCCTGTTCCGGAAAGCCTGCCACAATTAAAAAGCGACTGTAATGACCTGAGGACGAGTGGGGAACGATCGGAGATTGACCACACTCGATCGACGAAGTCAGGGCCTGGAAGTTCGACATTTGCCTTGGAGATCGTCTGGGTTTGATGATCCAGCAACATCCGAGCGTCGGGGCCCAGAAGTTCTTCTATTCGGTCGATCGAAGTCGGATGCACTAGTTCAGTAGCCATTAGATTCCTCCTGGGATTCTGTGCGATAAGTGTAGAATGTGATGAACGTGCTTCGAATTATACGTAACGTCATTTGCCCAAGCAAAGGAAGCCCTTGGAGTGCGACGGCCAGGCGTCGCTTTGTTACATCGGATGCTTCGATTGCCTATGTGCCTCAAGCGTCTGGAAGGTGCCTCG
>DATIBX010000734.1:0-6873 GCA_035457105.1 Pyrinomonadaceae bacterium | reverse complement strand
GGAGATCGCGGTCAACCCATCTGAATTAGAGACCAGTCAGCCGGGTGTCAGCACCGAAAACCTGGTCACACCTACAGACGGAAAGGCCAGGAAGGTTCGCGCCGCTCCTATTCCGGGAACGAAGGCGCTTGACATCTTCTGGGACAAACGAATCCGCGAGGCAGGGAAGATTGTGCGGCCGTCGCCTCTCTTCCCGAAGAGTCAAAGGCGGTCGGGCAAGGCCCAGTCCAACTGGACTCCAACATCAGATCTCAAGCCACGTTGGCCCATCTCCTTTTTTGTCTGGTCCATCATCGTGGTGGCAGCTCTGTCCGGCGGCGCCGCCTACTGGTATACACGAGCCTATTCTCCCGGTCCGGTGTCGAATGCCCATTCAATCTCTGAATTGGCTCTGGTACCCGCGATTGCGACAAAGGCAAATGGAGGATCCTGCACGAACTGTCATGCATTCAAGGGCAGCATGGAGGAACGATGTAGTGGCTGCCACCAGACCACAGCCTTTGCAGCTTCGATAATTCCGCCTCATGCGGCTGCCGGCATCGGCTGCGTCGATTGTCATGCTGAACATCAGGGCGCGACCTTCAGCGCGACCGAAGGGGCTTTCGCGTCCTGCTCAGAGTGTCACAACAACAGTAACTCTCGAACCTTTAATGGGAAGAAGGTAGGAACACCGCACGGTGGGACCTTTGGCTATCCGGTGGTAAATGGTGTGTGGAATGCTAAATCGATCAATCAGGAAGAGTGGGACCTGCAAAAGCTGCCGATTGTTCGTCTGCCAACCGATACTGAAGACAAATGGATCAGTAAGCAGTTTCACGCGCTTCACTCGCAACGCGTAAAGGTCGTCTCTGGGTTAATAGGTAACTCCCAGGGTCAGCTATCTTGTTCCAGCTGCCATAAGTCGTTTGATCCGATAGATCGCGAGACGCCCCGCACGACGTGTGGACTCTGTCATAACGGCAGGGCCGCAACAGGAGCTAGCAAGACTGTGATTGATGCGAACAAGCCAAACTGTACATCATGTCATGTCCAGCACGTTCACGACTCACGTCGGTGGGGAACTTCGCTGCTGGCCCAACCTGTAACTCAACCAGCTGGTTTATGACAGGGAAGACAGTCGTTTGAGCCTGCGACCTTGCCTTTTAAAGCGGGTCGCGCCGCAATCGCCTTGTCGTGACAAAGATTACAGTTCAGATGATAAGCGACTTCATTAGTTAGTTTGGTCGGTGCTGGTTTATCGGGATATTGAACCGCGGGGAGTGGCGCGCTGTCATCACCGGCTTGGAGATGACACGCACGGCAACTCTTCACAGCTTTCGAATCTGCGGCTTGGAGCACCTCTGCTGTTAGTACCACTGCGCGTTCTGAAGTTTTGAGCGGCGCCTTCAGATTCGCGGCCGGTTGATCAGTATGATGACACTCGACGCAGGTAAGCATTGCCTGGCCGTCGGGGCTATATTTCTTCGTCGCGTGGTTCTCATGATTGAATGGAACCTCACCGTATTTGTCAGACTGGCTGTCCTTTGAGAGAACGATATCCTTTGGTTGCGTCTTGCTCTCTTTCTCCTGGACCACGGTGGCAACCTTTATCGGATTCGGGCCGGCAAAAACGGCGAGTCCGATGGACGTGGAGACAAGCAGCAGAACGAGTGTGATTTTCATGGATTGTCCTCTGAGAAACGAGATTGAACCCCGCCTGGGAATCTTATCATTGGTGAATTGATATTTGATATTTGATATTTGGTCTTGGGTTTTTGGTCTTTGATCTTTGAAATTTGAGCTTGAGCTCAACGCCAAAGCTCAAAGACCAAAGACCTAAGACCACCTCTGATTCCTGACTCCTAACCCTCTACATCCTAAACGTCGTTCCACTATGACAGCGCTTACAATCCTTAAAGTCTAAGTCTCCACCAAAGGTTCGCCTCCCGTTATGACAGGTCGCGCAACTTTGAGTATTTCCCGCAAAGTGCTGAGCAGCCGCGGGAGCTGAGACCTGCCTGGTTTGGACCGCGCCCGGAGTTAACTTGTGACAGTCGGCACAGGCTAGACGCTCTTTAGTGCCGTGATCAGCGTGACTGAAAGCAAGACGAAAGGCACGAGCTGCAGTGCTCGTTCTCCGGAATGACTTCTGATCGTGACACACTCCACAAGATCCAATCTCTTTTCCACTCGACGACTTACTTGACGGCGAATGACAACTGTAACAACCGTTATGCGCCGTAAGGTCTGCCGGAATCGTGAATGCCACATTTCTACTCGTTGGGCTATGGCAACCATTGCACCCGGTTTGCGGACGCGCTGAACCACTCATGTGCTGTGAATGATCAAATTTGACGTTGAAAGTCTCTTTAAAGTCAGTTGGAAAACTTCTTAGCGGCGGTCGTGAACCAGTCGTTTCCGTATGACAAATTTTGCACATGGGAATAGCCGGGGTCGTGAACTGCCCGATGTGACAAGTGGTGCAGGCGCTATGCGCCGGAAAGCGTGGCGTCGCAGAATTGTCTGTGCGCTCGTGACAGGCCGTGCAAGCAATCGACGAATGGCGTGAACTCGTATGAAGAAATTTCGAATAGTCTACCTCAGGACCCTGGGCCGATGCGTTGAAGGTCATACAAAAGATGAAGATCACGCTCAAACCGAAGCAAACAGAAGTACACTGGACCAGCAGACGTGCCCGGAGCTGACACTTCATTGGTAGACGCAGTTTCATTTGACGTCTTTTCGTTTGAGCGGCGGCCGCTCAGCAATCAGGTAATGACTCGCCGGCGGATCGAGCTTTCCTACGTCCGAAGTGTGACAGTAAATACAGGTGAAGCTCTTATCTTTATCGATTGCCAGCAACTCTTTGCTGACATCCTGGCGTAGACCTTCCCTATTGTGACATTCCGTACAGGCAGTTATCGGAACATCTGGCTTCAGACCGCGCAGTGAAGCCGCTTTCGTGATGTTGATGTGGCACGTAGTACATTCGGCCACATGGTTCTTTTTCTCGCCTCCTCCATCGTGAATGAACTTCAATGAAATTCTCGAGGGCGCAACGGTATTCGAGAACGGCTTACTCAACTTGTGACATCCGGCGCAGTTTTCTGCAATGGGCTGCTGTTCTTTCCAGTGACAGTTAAAACATGATGAATGGCCGCTCGGTGAGGACTTAAACGCCGCCACCACAGGCACGAAACGATCGGGCCAACCTTTATCCGGCGCCTGAGGAACGCTGGTTCGTGCCGTGTGGCACAACGAACAATTGTAATAACCCTGGTCCACGAGGCGGGTGGCGTGCGCGAAGGCAAGCCCTCCAAATGTCCTGTTAAAAGCAATGACATCCTGATGTTTGTCGTGCGGAAACTCGGTCGTGAACTGCAATAATGCGACGGGTTTTCGGAACTCCGGCCGATCGTCATCTCGGGGCGATGTCTTTGAATGACAAACTGAACAGATTACTGGTCGGACTCCTTTGAAGAACTGTGCGCGATGGCAGGAAACGCAGGCGCTATGTCCCGGAAAATCTGTTATGTCAGGGAACGACGAGGCCTTTTGCCAAGAAGAGGTCGGAATTTTATGACAGGTACTACAAGTCGCCTGGTGCTTTTGAGTGCTATGTGAAAACTTTGAGTAATCGACGGACACTCTGACCGGCTGAGTCGAGGCTGGTCGACGCTTACGTTGGCCCAACGAAAGGGAGGGCAAAACGACAACTAAGACGATACCGATCAGAAGTCCGGTTAAAGGTCGCAGCGTCAATCGCATCTTCTCACTAAGCTAGAGAATGGTTATCGCAGGTCTATTTTTCACAGCTTGGCAGTGGTCGCTCCACGGCCACGCACTTTACGTTCTTATCGTTTCGATTCGAAACAAGGTACGGTTTTTCGGTCGCTAAATCTCCCGTTTTAATCAGGACGTCACAATTCCAGATGGCCGAATTTGCGCCAAGTTCAGTCGGCACGATACTCGACAAAACGTACGGCCCCGGTTCCAGCTCGGTGAAATAGGCCGTACCGTTAGAATCTGTCATTACAGACCTTACTTGCGTCTCTGCCGAACCCTGTGCCTGTTTTAGTATTGTCTGAACAAATGATTGTCGTGATTTGTAGAACCCATCGCGCAGATTCGCGGACACCTTCGTTGAAATCCATCTCAACGCTGTCTCATCGTTGCCAAATTCTTTTTGGCCCATGGCGTATGCCTCAGTAAACTCAGGTACCGCATTTGGACCAGTGACAAAATTCTGATCAACTGCTCGACAATAGATTGATTCGCAGTCTCCGGATCTCAACCATGCTCTCAACTGTTCGCTGGCACCCAATTTTGAATAGTAGCAATCTCTCGAAGGTAGCGTGTTTTGCTCGATGGCGTGTACCACGTCCAAATTTTGCTCGCGTGAACCCCGAATGAGAAAAAACCTTTTTCGCGCGAGACCCCTAAGCGGCGACGCATCATCCACCTTGACTCGAACTCGCAGTCGCAACACACCTGTCGCCCTTTCGGGAGCTTGAGTCAGTCCAATTGGCGCAGCCACCCAAATTACGAGTCCGAACCAGAGGAGTAGGCAGATCGCTCTAGTGCGCGGAATGCTTTTAAGTAAAAAGAGGTTACGCATTAATCTAGAGATTTGGACTGCGCGGGAACTTCAGGAAAGGCAGCCTGACGCCACGCACGAATATCTGATCTGACCTGATAGATGGATCAGGCGCGAATCCGCTTGCGCCGGCTGCACCAATCAAATCATCCTGATCGACTCCATCTCCGCTGATACCGATGGCCCCAACCAGCACACCATTTTTGTAGAGCGGAACACTTCCCGGAAAGATCTGAATTCCGTTCTGGATGCCGGGTATCGCGGTGCAAGGGCGCGGACCCGACAATGGGTCTAGCAATGCCACAATTGCATCCTTAACGATGTCGAGTTGAAGCCCTGCATTGAAAGGACTCCAGCCTGGAATACTCGTACTGAAAGGGCCGGCGTTCGTATCTTCGATGCCATCAGGAAAGAATGGTCGGTGCAAAAAACCGACCGCACGAGCTGAAAACGCTATTGTTCCGTCGAGCTTTATTCCATCTGCCAGCGCGCGGTCAGCATAAGCGCCGAGGCCTGCGGCTCTAAGACTTGCACCGGCTCCTGGTCCTGAAAAAAATGCTGCTGTGCGAGCCTTTTGCACCGCGACATCGAAGCCAAACATCGGCGCGTCTTGTTGCCTGAAGAGGCCTAGTACGACACCGGCGGTGTCTACTACAGCAATGGTCACACGCGCATTACTTCCAATCGGCTGTCTAATCGCACCGCGAGTAATGTTTGCCTGCTGGGCCGCGTGCGAAATAATTGTGTTAACGTCGACGGCGGTGAGAGCGCCTGGTCCAATTGGTGCTGTTCCTGAAATAAAAGGGAAGCGCGGGTTGACTTCGCCTGCAACGCCGCCAATGACAGCCGGAGTAAACTCAATCGGATTAGGATTAATAACAAAAGCGAGACCAGGAATACTTCCCAGTGCCAGTGTGGGCGGCGAAGGCGTCACCGCAACATTACTATAAGGAAGGCGAATTCCGTCGGCGAGGATGTTGTCCGCGCGAATCAAAGCAGAAGGCTCAAAGTCGCGAACAGCAGAAGCCGCAATTAACTCTTCGAACGACTGATCGTCGTCGCTGGGGTCGCGATCGACTGTGTAGAGACCATCGCCTTCTATGCCGACTGCTCCTTCGATCTTGCCGTTCTTGTAGATAGGTAACCCGCCAGGATCGCCAGCTAACCCAAGACTAGAGGCTCGATTTATGTCACTACACGGCAGTGATGAAAACTGAACTCCATAAAGTGGGCCAGAAGGTCTAAATGCGATACCGGGCGGAAAATGCTCCTGAATGATGAAACTCGCCGTTCGGGTACTAAACGCATTTCCCGAGGTACTTAGAAAGGCCGCAGTAACTGCTTTTGAGAAAGCTGCATCAGTTGAAGGAACGACAGCCGCTTCGAGGCCTGCGCCATTCGTTCCGACACTTCGAATGGTGGTATCCGGCGGGTTCATAGACATTGGCAAAAACCCAATGGGCGATCCAATGCGGTCCACTACCGCTATCGTGACGCGTTTATTGAGCGCCAAAGACTCGGAACCAGCTTGCGCGAGTATTTTCCGGATGTCGTCAGGGGTCAGATTTGTGGCTGGAACTGGCGTTGGTGCCGCTAATGCCACAGCAGAACCCGGAGTGGGAACCGCGTTCAAATCGTCTGGTAGCCCTCCACCGACATGACCGATACCAACTCTCACTCGGTTACTGTTGACGCCTCTGTATCTGATTCGTACCAAAACGTCGCCCGTATCTCCGAGTGTTTCCGGAAGGCGCACGATGATTGACGTAGCCCACGTTTGCTCAGGCACTGGCCCAACATATTCTACTGGCAGTGTATAGGTATTGTGATTCGCATCCTCAGCATCGGCGGTCACTGCAGTGACCGTTTCGCCAGACTGAAGGTAGAGATTCATCGCAAACAACATTAGCCTCGTCGCTCCATCACTGCTGAATGGCAACTGGGCAATGGCATTGAACGGTTCACGCTGGCGCGTGACTGAATCGAAGACGATGGCACGCGTTGAGTCAACTTGACTGACTAAGATGGGACCAGACGCTTGAGCGCCGACTGGTTTGAAATCCAGCAGGGCACCGCAACCAGCCACAGTACAAGCCACGAAGAAGATTATGAGGCGACGATTCAATTTTGCCGGTTCACGCATTTCAGGAGAGAAATTGTTTGCGCTGCGCTGCCAGACAATTTACCACAAAGCACTCAACACGAAATAATGTTTTTGGAGTGCGGGGGCCCGGCACCGCTTTTGTCTCACCTAGCACCGGTCAGTACCGATTCGCGGTTCGGGTGACTTTCGAGAT
>DATIBX010000733.1:0-14022 GCA_035457105.1 Pyrinomonadaceae bacterium | reverse complement strand
GGATCATGATCGACGGCAAAGATCTGAAGGATCTTCCTATTTCAAATCTGCGCGGACACCTCACCGTTCTCTTTCAACAACCCTTCCACTACAATGCAACCGTGCGAGAGAATGTCGCCTACGGTGATCTGCAACACCAGCCCACAGACAAAGAGATTGATGATGCGATTGAAGCGGCCGGGGCAGCCGGGACTTTGGCGAGACTTCCCGAAGGACGCGAGACATTCCTCGGCAAGTCGTTTGAGATGGGCACAGAGTTGAGTGTTGGTGAATGGCAACGAATCGCATTAGCTCGAGCATTTTTGCGGCGGGCGCCGATTCTGTTACTCGACGAACCAACGAGCGCACTTGATCCATGGGCCGAGTCTAACTGGCTAACTCGTTTCCGTCGGCTAGCCCATCGACGCACCGCCGTGATAATCACTCATCGCTTGACTACAGCGATGCACGCAGACGTTATTTATGTAGTTCAAGAAGGCCGTGTAGTTGAATCGGGAGCACATGAAGAATTACTGGTGCTCGATGGCTTGTACGCGGAATCGTGGGAACGTCAGATAGTGAAGCAAGAGACCAGATGAGTTATCAGCTGGAGAATGATCTGTTGCTGTGCATTGGACGACGGGCCCTCAGCCCGGCGATCAGCCAACGCATCTCAGGTCTTCTCAATAAGCCGCTGGATTGGAGCTATCTACTACAAACAGCCGAGCACCACGGTCTTGCGCCATTACTTCACAAACACTTGTCGTCCCTCCCTGAAACTGCCAACCAGAGTTACTCGCGCACCATCGAGGACGATGCTTTTCGCAATACTCAAGAGGCGCTTTACCTAACCGGCCAACTAGTAAGGCTGAATCGTAGATTCCGCTCAGAAGAGATTCGCGTACTTGCGTTTAAGGGACCGCTGCTTTCGGATTTACTTTACGGTGATGTTTCGTTGCGACGCGCAGGAGACCTGGACTTATTAATCGAGCGGCGAAATTACAAGAAAACTAAGATCGTGCTCGAGTCGATGGGTTATCGAATGACGCCTGAGCTGACGGTAAAACAGGAAGCGTCACATCTCGCATCGCATTGCGAAATCCAGTTCGTCAGAGATCAAGGCTTCTCAGTAATAGATTTACATTGGGAATTGACCCCAAAGTCTTTTACTGTTCGCATGTCCGCCGACGATATTTTCCGTAACAGTCAGTCAATCGAGTTTTCTGGAGAGTTATTTGAAACCTTCGGCAACGAGGATTTGGCTCTTTATCTGTGCATGCATGCCGCCAAACACCTCTGGACGCGATTCGAATGGATTTGCGCAATCGCTGAGTTACTCGGCAAAAAGGATTTTATCGACATGGACAAGCTCGTAAGGAAAGCAAGGCAGGTTCGGGGAGAACGAATGCTGGCCCTGGGCTTACGACTGGTCGATCGATTCTACGAAGGAACTGTGCCTAAATCAGCGTTTGATTCTTTAGACCAAAACGGTCTCATGCAAAAAATGGCTAACGAGTTGGCAACAGATATTTTTCGCTTACGAGTCACCAATCCTGGATCGATTGAGACAGGTCTCTATAACTTCCGGATCATGGACCAAAGAAGCGACGCCATACGATCACTGCTGCGGGCAATTTTCCAACCGACGCTCGCCGATTGGGAAAGCCTGACACTCCCCTCAGTTCTCCATTCGGTCTACTATGTTTACCGGCCACTCAGACTGATGAAGTTGTACGCGTCGGCAATTCTTGCAAAGCCTCGGCCTGACAGCGTGACGACCCCAAATTCTCAAGTTGTGCATTCGGATGGAGCATGAGCTTGAGGCCCAACGGTTTTCAGTCAAATGGGAAATATAGACCATCACTTAAATGGGCCGGTGGAAAACTCTGGCTGGTATCTCAGTTAGAGCTGTCGTGGGCCAGGCACCAACGACGACGTTACATCGAGCCATTTTCCCGGCGATGAAAAACCTGTGAGTAACCCTTTGGAACAGATCTGGATTCCCGATTTGATCTATGTCGACGGGCAGTTCGTCGCCGATATGGCTCTCGTCTGCAACGGCAGGGAAATAGTGCGTCTCTGTCGTGCATCGGAGGTTGCAGAGGGATTCCGGCTGAAAAATCGGGCCCTTTTACCGGGATTGGTAAACGGGCACTCGCATGCTTTCCAACGAGTCATCAGGGGTCGAACTGAATACAAAACGCGCAACACTGACAGCTTCTGGACATGGCGAGAGCAAATGTATGCTGCTGCTAACCGGCTGACTCCCGAAGATCTCTACGTCGCTTCACGCATGGCTTTTTTGGAGATGGCGTTGACAGGAATTACAGCCGTTGGCGAGTTTCATTACATTCACAACGCTCCGGATGGTTCGCCTTACTCTGATCCGAACCTTTTAGCTAAACAAGCTATCAAAGCCGCAAACGAAGTAGGAATTCGCATCGCTTTGCTGAGAGTGGCCTATGCGCGGGCAGGCTTTCAACAAGATGCTAATCCTCTGCAAGCACGATTTATAGAAAGCTCACCCGATCGTTACCTTAAAAATGTCGAACTGCTCGCCACCGAACTTAAGAATCATCAAGGATTGGCATGGGCAGGTATCGCACCACACAGCGTCCGGGCCGTTCCGCTCGAATTTCTTAAGCCGATCGTGGAATTCGGTAACGGGCACAAAATGCCAGTTCACATGCACGTTGCTGAACAGCTGGCGGAAGTCTCTGCTTGTATCGAGGAGTATCGGCGCACTCCAGTGGCTCTACTGGAAACCGAAGGATTGTTGAGCTCTAGGTTTACGGCCGTGCATGCAATTCACGTAACGCCGAAATCGATACCAGCCTTTTCCGCTACCGGCGCGTTAGTTTGTGCTTGTCCGACAACCGAACGAAATCTCGGTGACGGTGTATTACCTGTTGATGGGTACTTACAGAATAATATGACGGTCTCGCTGGGGACTGACAGTCAGACGCAGATTGATTTGTTAGAGGACGCGCGCGAGCTTGAGTATCACTTGCGACTCCAACGAATGGAGCGCAACGTTCTAGCGGCCCAGGATAATGAGCGATCATCGTTGGCCCGAACCTTATTCGAATGCGCGACAATCAACGGCGCCAAAAGCATTGGTAGTGAATCAGGTACGCTAACTCCAAAGTCACCAGCTGATTTCTTTACAGTGGACCTTGGAGATCCATCCATAGCAGGCGCAAACCTGGAGACGCTGCTGACAAACATCGTCTTCTCGTTATCGAGGGCTGCAGTACGAGACGTGGTTGTAGCCGGCAAGCAGATCGTTAGCGATGGCCGGCACCTCGATCAGGATGAAATTGTCCTGGAATTCAACGATCTACAGAATAGACTCTGGAACTAACAATGACAGTTGAGAAAATTTTGGCAGAGTTGGTAGCAATCGACTCGGTGTCCGCTCGATCTAACGTAGAGATCATTCAATACCTCGAGACCTATTGCAAAACCCACGGATTTAAGCTGAAACGAGTCTCCTACATTGATGAAGTTGGAATAGAAAAGATCAATCTTATCGCCATCAAAGGTAGCGATTTCAGTGATGATTTGCAGGTTGAGCTGGCATTGGTGGGCCATACCGATACCGTTCCCTATGATCCGAACTGGAGTGAAGCAACAACATTGACTCTCCGCGATAACAAGCTCTACGGTCGAGGTGCCTGTGATACCAAAGGTTTCATCGCTTCAGTATTAGCGGCCGTGCAGAATTTAGATCTCGAGCAAATTAAGCGGCCACTCGCACTAGTTTTCACCGCTGATGAAGAGATTGGGCTTCGTGGAGCAAAATATCTCGCACAACAAAAGGCATTGAAGCCCCGGTTCAGCATAGTTGGAGAGCCAACTTCGCTTCGTCCTATTCGAGCCGGCAAAGGCTACTCGCTAACTGAAATTGTGGTTCGCGGTCGCGAAGCTCATAGCGCCTACCCCGCGCTCGGGGCTTCGGCGATTTTTCGTGCTGCCCGCTTAATTTCAAGGATCGAAGGACTTGGACCATCGCTCCGCCAGGATCAGCATCCAGCTTTTGATCCCCCCTACACCACCTTGAATGTCGGATTGATTAACGGCGGAACAGCGAAGAATGTCATTGCGGGCGAATGTCGTTTTACCCTTGAGTGGCGGCCTGTGCCTTCGCAACCGTCCGAGCATGTTCTCGCACTGATCAACGAGGTGATAGAAGAAGAGCGCGCGGCTGATCCAGACTTTGACTGTGAATTGTCGAAAGGACGCGCTGATTCCGGGTTTGAAACCTCTCCCGAATCACGTTTGGTAAGGCTCCTTGAACAGGTGACTGGAAACGAGGCAGGTACTGTGGCTTTTGGTACCGAGGCAGCACAAATGAAATTGTTAGGCGGAGATGCGGTCGTAATTGGGCCAGGCGACATCCGCGAGGCTCATCGGACCGGCGAGTTCGTGCCCGTGCCCGAATTGCACAAGTGCGTCGACATCCTCGAGCACGCAGTTCGCTCCCTCTGCCTGTAGGGGCGGCACTCCGTGTGCCGCCCCTCAACCCAAACCAGAACTCCATAGGAAAAGGCATCGGCGATCCTCGAAACCCCGAACTAACACCCACGAAGTCCCTAATCAAACTGCTCGTTTCCACCACCGAAGTACCAACCCCCTTCCCGACTTCGAGAAATGTAAAGCTTGCGTTAAGCTAAACAGCAAGGCAACCAGCGCGCACGAGTTTCCATCGGAATTTCAGCAATCATTCATTTTCAATATCAGGGTTCTCCCAGTTATGAGCAGCTTTATTAAAAACGTCCTCCTTTTTGTACTTCTAATCGTCGTCATTTCCCTTCCTTCAAGCACTTTTGCTCAAGCGGATAAGCCTATCTCCAGCCAGGAGATAGTCAGCATGCTTTACCTTTTGCCGCGACACCCCGAAAAGCGGGAAGAAATTGTTGAAGAGATCCGAAGACGTGGGATTGGATTCCCCTTGACTGACGGCATGCGCTCGCTCGTCGCAACAAAGAGCGGGAATGATTCACTGCTCCGGCGCACCCTTGAAGAGGCCGAACGTCGACGAGTAAATCCGACCGCCTCAGCGCTTCCGTCCAGTACCGAAGGGGATGAACTGCTACAACGCACTCGCAACGTGACTTTGGCAGCAGCTGGCGCGATGCCAGACTTTCTTGTCAAGCAGATCATCAGGCGCTCTGTCGCTTACGGCACGACTAGCAATTGGATGCCACAGGATAATCTGACTATTGCAGTTGGTTATCGAGCAAATGCGGGCGAAGAGTACAAACTGCTGACGGTCAACGGAATGCCTGCGCCAGACGAGGTTCGAGAGGGCAAAGACTACACCAAATATGTAAAGGGAACGACATCGAGCGGCGTTGAATATATCTCGGCGCTCGCTGACATCTTCAAGCCCGAATCAAAAACCGAATTTCGCATGGTAGACACCGATGTGATCCAATCACGTCGAACGGTCGTTTACGAGTACTCGGTTGACCGAGAATCATCGCAGCTAACTTTAAGCGTTGGCGACACTGGTGATCGCGCTGTTGTTGGTTCACGCGGCCGAATGTGGATTGATCGAGAACTCGACCGTGTCCTGCGCTTTGAACAAATAGCCACCCAAATACCACCAGAGTTTCCTATCACGGCCGCGAGCAGCGTCATTGACTACGATTGGGTCGACATCAACGAACATAAGTATTTGCTGCCAACTCACTCAGAAATACTAATGACTTCTCGTCAGCCTAAGTTCGTCTTGCAGAGTCGCAACGACGTGAAGTTTCGAAACTATCAGAAGTTCGGGGCCGAGCTGAAGGTTGTTGACGAGGTAGGCGAGGATGATGAACCAACCGCTGACGAAGCGCCACCACCTCCAAAGCCAAAAACTGATAAACCCATCAAGCCACCACACGAATAGTGCTTGGGTTGGTTTCCGAAGTGGGGTTAGCACTTCCGACTCTCACGGAAAACTCTTTGGTTTTGTTTCGTGTGATTTCGTGGATCGCTTTCTCGGAACGTACAGGCGATCCACCAAATCACACGAACTAGCGATAACAAGAAACTTACGGTTTAACCTTAGCACCTCGCGTCCACAAATGTAGACCTGCAAAACGACTAGTGTGAACAGCTGTTCACACTGAAGCTGCCCTCAACTTTACATCTCAGTCACATTAGCCGCTTTTTCGTCGAAATTGAGCATCGGTACGGCCATTGCTATTGAAAATGTCAACTGCAAGGAGATCGCCCCTAATAATGAAGTCTAAGATTTTAGTAGTTGATGATGATAAGGCCATTACGCAGCAGCTATACTGGTCGTTATGCAATGAATACGACGTAATCACCGCCAACGACATGCAGACGGCAATTCGTCGGGCAATGTTCTATAAACCTGATATTTCAATACTCGACCTTCAGATGCCGCCCGAGGAGGATTCCACCGCGGTTGGAATGCAACTGCTGCAATACCTAAAGGGTAATCTTCCCGGTACCAAGGTTTTAATTATGAGTTCCAATAGTGATCAAGGTGTGCAGCGAGCATGTTATGCCGCAGGCGCAGACGAGTTTTTCGATAAGCCCTTTGAAGTTGAACACATGTTGGCAAGTATTTGTAGGCTGATGCCAGTTCATAAGTTAGAACTTTTCGCGCAGATCCTTTGAGTTGAACACTACCCACCCTTAAGTGTTCACTTAGAGCACCGGAGATGATTCCCACTTCATCAGAAGGTGTATCCAGGCCCCAACTCCGAGTCCCCTTCGCGGAGTTGGGGCCGCTCTTTTTCTGACGAGAAATGAAATCGCAAGTTCTTGGACTGACTTCTGCTCCGCTGTCTGCGATAATGCGACTTATCCTGATGTAAAATTTTCGATTCTGACTTACCCCAGCCCAATTAAGTCTCAAAATGAGCGAAGGATTCGACAAAGTTAGGGGAGTACTCGAACTCCCGGTTTTTCCGTTGCCCGTTGTGCTCTTTCCGGGGGTGCCGTTGCCGCTCCATATCTTTGAGCCGCGTTACCGCCAAATGCTCAAGGATATTCAAATCAGTCACAATCTCTTTGGCATCGCCTATTTCGACTCAAGCATGGCTGATACTGAACTGCCAGCGGCTGGCCATGTAGGTTGCGTGGCTGAAGTAAGTGAGGCTCAAACTCTACCTGATGGCCGGTCGAACATTCTTACCCTTGGTGTGATTCGGTATCGAATCGAATCGTATGTTGAACGCGGAGATCCTTACCTGGTGGCTCGCGTCAACTACTTCGAAGATGACGAGGAAGACGAGGCTCTACTGGTTGAATCTACTCGAGAGGTGGCTGATACTTTCACGCGCATAGCTAAAGCAATTCGCGCGATGAATGATGAACGGGCGGCTTTACCAGACATTTCCGAAACTGATCCTCAGCGCTTGTCGTTCCTTGTGTCGGCTGCACTGGAAATTGATGGTGAGATAAAACAAGAGCTGCTTGAAATGCGCTCTACATCCGAGCGTCTTGAAAGATTGAGAGAGATGCTGGGACAAGCAGTAAAAGGATACGAAGAACGTGCGCGAATTCATCAACTGGCCAAGGGCAATGGCCATAGTGGTAAGAAGATTGATATCGAATGAGTTCTAAACCTGACGAGACAATCATAGTGCGGATTCTCTTTTTCGGCGGCGCAAGAGACGCGACATCCGCAAGCGAAGTGGATTTGCACGTGCCGGCCGCAGCCACTGTGAAAGAAGTATTTGAGACATTGACCCAGCGGTTTCCCGATCTTCAACGGTTTGGTCGATCCCTACTCTTTGCGGTAAATCGAGAGTACGCCGGACCCGACGTTAAGTTAAGAGCGAATGACGAGATAGCAATATTCCCTCCAGTGAGTGGTGGATGCCAATAGAAATGGACGAAGTGAATCAAGTTCTGAACAGCGCGTGTGATTACCGGTGCCCGCTGGACTTTTTTGAGCTGACCAAAGAACGGATTGACGTTGGTGAGGTAGCCAGACGAGTTATTCCGCGAGAATGTGGAGCTACGGTGACGCTGGATGGATATGCTCGAGAGTGGACCAAGGGGCGAAAAACAGAATACCTGGTCTACGAATCATATGAACCAATGGCCCTTACCGAGATGCAGCGGTTGGGCTCAGACGTTCACAAGCGTTTTGAGATCGCCCATGTCGGAATTGTTCATCGCACGGGCCGTCTAGAGATTGGTGAGACGAGTGTTGTAATCAGTGTGAGTGCTCCTCACCGGCGAGCGGCTTTCCAAGCCTGTGAGTGGTTAATCACCGAATTAAAGAAAACAGTCCCCATCTGGAAAAAAGAAGTATTCGCCGACGGCGAAGTCTGGGTCCAAGGCGAATCGTCGTAGGGGCGGCACTCCGTGGCCGCCCCCCCTAAATTTGTTCAGTGCTATGCCTCAGTCGCCCATCCTCTCCCATTTCTCAATTTCCCATTACCCACAAAAATGCGCTCGGCGAGTGAACCCCATCGAGCGCATCAATTTACTTAAATGATCAACGACCAATGATCAATAAAATTATCCAGCCGGTGTTTCCTCCGTCTCATCCTCCGCAGCAGCCTCAACTAGCGAAGCGCTTGTCACCTTATCTGAGGCGTCAGTCTTAATCAGCCTTACACCCTGGGCGCTACGACCAGTCTTACGAATGTCCGCTGCTTCTAACCGAATCAACTTGCCCTGCTGCGTGATGATCATAATTTCCGCGTCATCTTCAACAGGAAACACGGCCACCACTTTGCCTGTCTTTTCGGTCGTCTTCATGTTGATAACACCTTTACCACCACGAGACTGCAGGCGATAAGTAGTAATTGGCGTTTGCTTACCGTAACCCTGCTCCGACACTGACAGCATTCGTTCAGTATCTTCTGCAGATACCGGGCAAACCGACACGACAAAGTCGTCTGGCCTGAGATCGATACCACGCATGCCGCGAGTTGCTCGTCCCATGGGCCTCACGTTCTTCTCATCAAAGCGAATCGCCAGTCCATTATGTGTGGCTATAAAAATTCGCTTCGTTCCATCAGTGAGCACCACATCTAGCAATTGATCTCCTTCGTCTACATTGATTGCGATAATCCCGTTCGAGCGAATGTTTTGAAAGTCAGCGAGCGACGTCTTTTTGATGACACCCTTACGCGTAACCATCACGACATAACGCCCTTCAGCAAACTCGCGGACGGGAACAACACCGGCCAGCCGTCGATCTGAAGGAATATTGATCAGATTCACAACCGCCTTTCCGCGCGCCGAAGCGGCGGCGTCAGGCACCTCATGAACCTTGATCTTGTAGACCATGCCATCGTCAGTAAAGATCATGAGATAGGCGTGAGTCGACGCTATGAACAGATGTTCGACAAAGTCACCATTCTTTGCGGCCGCACCAAAGCGACCCTTTCCACCTCTCCCCTGCCGTTGATAAGTGGTGATGGGTGTGCGCTTAATGTAGCCACTGTTAGTAACGGTAATTGCCACATCTTCATCGGCGATCAAGTCCTCTATTGAGAGCTCAACACCTTCATCGACAATTTCGGTACGGCGTTCATCACCAAAATCTTTCTTTACGTCCTCGAGCTCAGTAGAAATCACTCTTCTCAGAGAGCGCTCGTTTGAGAGGATCTCTTCCAGCTCAGCAATAAGCTTGATGATGTTTTCGTATTCATCGGTGATCTTCTGGCGCTCGAGTGCTGAGAGGCGGCGCAACTGCAAGTCGAGAATTGCCTGCGCTTGAATGTCGCTAAACGCCAGACGCTCCATCTCCTTCTGAATCTTACCCAGATGGGATTTCAACGCCGCGTCCGCCGGTATGCCCTTCCAATTCTTAACCTCATTGATCGTGGCCCACTGCGCCGTTAACCACTGGCGCGCCTCGTCCACTGATCGCGAATTTCGAATGAGCGTAACGATCGCATCAAGAGCATCGATTGCTTTGGTGAGACCTTCGAGAATATGAGCTCTCGCCCTGGCCTTCTTGAGTTCGTATTCAGTGCGTCGTTTAACAACCTCGCGCCGAAACTCGATAAAACACTCGAGCATCTGTTTGAGATTCAGTACGCGCGGCTGGCCATTTACGATCGCAAGGTTGATTACGCCAAATGACGACTGCATCGGCGTAAGTTTATAGAGCTTGTTGAGAACGACTTGCGGAACCGCATCGCGCTTAAGCTCGACAACGATACGCATTCCGGTGCGGTCCGACTCATCACGCAAATCGGAAATGCCTTCGAGCTTCTTCTCGTTTGTCAGTTCTGCGATTCGTTCAATCAGGCGGGCCTTATTAACCTGGAAAGGAATCTCAGTAATTACAATTGCATCACGCTCTTGGGATCCTCGACCAATCCGGTCGATACCGGCGCGAGCTCGCAATTGAAGTACTCCCCGTCCCTCAAGATACGACTTCTTGATCTCGCTGCGCCCATAAATGAAGCCTCCCGTTGGAAAGTCTGGACCGGTAACAATCTTGGCCAAATCTTCGACCTTCAGTTCCGGGTCTTTGAGCAAAGCTAAAGTCGCATTTACCACTTCGGTAAGATTGTGGGGCGGAATCTTCGTAGCCATTCCCACTGCGATGCCGTCAGAACCATTGATCAGGAGGTTAGGAACTCGAGCCGGCAGCACAGTTGGTTCCGGTAAAGACTCGTCGTAGTTCGGCTGGAAATCGACAGTCTCTTTTTCAATATCCGATAGCATTTCGTTGGCAAGGCGCGCCATGCGAATTTCCGTGTAGCGCATCGCCGCGGCAGCATCACCATCGACTGAACCAAAATTGCCCTGGCCATCAATTAACGGATAGCGCATGGAGAAATCCTGGGCCAAACGAACTATCGTATCGTAAACAGGCATATCACCATGTGGGTGATACTTACCGATAACGTCTCCGACGATGCGGGCACTTTTCTTGTATGCCTTGTTGTAGGTGTTTCCCAGCTCGTGCATGGCCCATAAGACGCGACGATGCACCGGCTTCAGTCCATCGCGAATATCCGGCAATGCGCGGCCGATAATTACTGACATCGCATAGTCGAGATAGGAGCGCCGCATCTCGTCTTCGATATTTATCTTAGGGTTGCGATCGGAAGTTGTTTCCATCTAATAGCCTTTCAAGTACAATTCGCCAATCTCAGGGTTCCCAACTTTTCTAACTGCCGTTAATTATCTTTGGATGTGACTCGCGTTCTTTGTAAAAAATTGCGCACAGATCTGAACCTGACGAAGTGATTAAAACTCGCTCGATATTCAGTTCGTTCAGCTGAGAAGCGGATGGGTGATTTCGACATCAATTCGGGCTGTATTTTAGCCTTTTGGAGCCCTTTTGGCAACCTTGAAGAACGTCCAGAAACCCAATGAAATCAATAGCTTCCTGAACACTCTAGCGCGACTTTTGTAACAGCCTTAGATCCGAACCTGTCATAACCTGAAGATCGCTCAGCCAGACTCCCAAAACTCCCATGGTTGAACAGCGAAATTGGAAACGAATCCGCGAACGCTTTAATCTAAAACTCCCAATCCAGGTTTCCTGTAAAGAGACAAATGAGTTCGAATGGACTGAGGCTTCAAGGCTTATCAATGTTACACCGTTTGGAGCTGGGTTCACCTTGAAACACCCAACCGAAAAGGGTCGTTTGCTGCATATGGTTATACCAATGCCAAGGCAATTGAGAGTCTTTGATCACCTCGAATTGCAATACCGCATCTGGGCAATTGTGAGGCATGCTAAGCTCGTGAATGTGCAAAACAGCAATGAGCAACATTTTCAGGTTGGAGTCGCATTTATTGGCAAGCGACCACCCGCAAGCTACGCGAAAGAGCCATGGCGACGTTATGAGATCGTTGCGGGACCGAAGAAACTTACAAACGTTGTCGAAATGGTAAGTCCACTTAAACCAGTCGATCAGCGGACTCTTACGAGACACAATATTGCTGTTGATATGAAGCTTGAGACCTTAGACGACAATGGTAACACTCTTGCGAGCGAGACTAGCGTGACCGAGGACATAAGCAAACAGGGAGCCCGAATTTATACTACCCTTGAAACTCAAGTTGGACGTTTTATTCGTTTAAGTAGCACGCAATATAATCTGACAATTTTTGCGGCTATTCGCGGAATCAGCAAGGGTGAAGATGGTATCAAAAGAATTCATGTCGAGTTCATTGGCAGGGAATGGCCGTTGTAGAATGTCTATATGAAGGACGTAGCGATCAATCGAGTGGTTTTATTATATGAATTGGAGCGACGGTGCAGCCTTGTGGATTGCAACGCGCGCATCAAAATTGGCATAACGAAATCCGAAGCCCTCGATTACCACGGTTTTGAATGTGACGACTGCAGTCGTTGGACGACAGATACTTTAGTAGAAAAAGATATTCCTGAATGGTGGCCCGAAGTAAACCAGGACCAGGGGAGCGCATTATCTGACTCTAATTTCACCCTTGAGTAACAATGGCACAATCCCGACCAAAGAGAATGCGCGATCTGTTAACGGTCGCGCTATGTTGCCTCAGTGGGCCCTGGAGATAATTCGGCCAATAGTCGGTGCAGTCAGCAAGGTAGCTTGGAAGATTGAATTCGAGGGTGTTGAGAATATTCCTCAAAGCGGCGGCGTGATCGTCGCCGCTAATCATCAAACGTACATTGATCCGTTTTGGATATCGCTTCCGATAAAACGGCCCACCAGATATCTGGCCTGGAGCGCTGCGTTTAACTGGCCCATCGTTGGGCAGTGCCTTATCTGGTTAGGAGCCTGGCCACTTGCTCTTGAAGGCAGTGATCCGGCAGCGATAAGGCGTTCCTTACAATGGCTCCGGGAAGGCGGCGCCGTTGTTATCTTTCCTGAGGGTGGCAGGAGCACGGTGAGCGGAGGCTTGGAAAGATTCAAAGCGGGAGCAATTCGGCTAGCCCTCGAAGCCAATGTGCCGATTCTGCCAGTGACAATCAAAGGCGGTAACAAAGTTTGGCCACGCGGTTGGCGTTTTCCACGACCGGGAAAAGTCCTAATCACCTATCATCCGCTTTACCATCCAGAGAAAGCGCCAGGAGAAGAGACACGTGCGTACGCTCGGCGAGAAAGCGAGCACCTCGCACACGTCATCGCGTCGGCGCTGTAGAAGTCCCTATCTCGTTACATATGCAACACACGGAGCATGTCCTGATGGATGAGGCCATTGGTGGCGAGAACTTTCTTGGTATAAATATTTAAAGGCTCATTTTGGTAGTTGGTTACAAGCCCTCCTGCTTCCTGGATCAACAATGTTCCCGCCGCAATATCCCAAGGATTCAGGCCGTCTTCCCAGAAACCGTCAAAGCGACCACAAGCGACGTAAGCCAGATCGATTGCAGCTGATCCATCTCGTCTGACGGCCTGCGCCTGCATTGTGAAGTTTGTGAAGTCGCGTGCAAAGTTAGGTCGCTCACGAACGTTATAAGGAAAACCAGTGCACACCATTGCACTATTAAGTTGCTCAATCTCCGACACATGAATCTTTCGTCCATTTAGAGTTGCGCCACTTCCACGCTCAGCGGCAAACAACTCGTCGCGCATTGGGTCGTAAACTACTCCAACTTGAACAGAGCCGGCATTTTCAAGACCAATCGATACGCAAAAGCATGGATAGCCATGGGCATAATTTGTGGTCCCATCGAGCGGGTCGATTAGCCATTTCCAGTCGCTGCGCTGCGCGCCTACATTTACTAATTCTCCCGACTCTTCAGCGAGAATGGCATGTTGCGGATAGTAGGATCGGATTCTGTCGATAATCAGTTCTTCTGAAGCGATATCTGCCTCAGTAACAAGATCAATATCGCCCTTATTCGAAACTCGGGCGGCTCCGAGTCGCTGGACCAGAATGGCCCCGGCCTCGCGAGCAATATCAATAGCAAAGTTGAGCATGGTGGGTTTTGGTCTTTAATCTTTGGTCTTTGAGCTTTGGTATCATCCGGTCGCTTCGCTCTCAGTACCGTACTGTTGGCGCGTTATTCTTGTGAAAGGTTGCAAGTTTTGTAGGTAAGGAATCAGCGGTAACGTAAAACGATAAATGACAATTAAGAATTAAAGGATCACGCCTCCTGCA
>DATIBX010000732.1:0-4035 GCA_035457105.1 Pyrinomonadaceae bacterium | reverse complement strand
GAATTCTATTATCCTGGATTGCTTGCAGACGTTATGGCCGGGAAGAAACCTCATGCGCCTAAAAATATTTCGCAACTCGATCGACGACAACCCGAACTGAAATTGATGACTAAAGACGCGCAGACCGGACGGGAAAATATTTCAGAACGTCACTTGACGGTGAAGATCGAAGTAGCTGAGAAACAAGCTGACAAAGATCATAATGTTGGGAGTGGAGCACGCGACGTACGTCTATTTCGTAATGGTGCATTGGTAAAGGTTTGGCGGGGCGATGTTCTGAAAGACCAACGGTCGACAACGCTGGAAGCGAGCGTGAGCATAGTTGCCGGCGAGAACCGTCTCTCAGCTTACGCATTCAATCGCGATAACATTAAAAGCACGGATGCTACACTGAATCTCACCGGCGCTAGTAGCCTGGCCCGGAAGGGTACCGCTTACATACTCACAATCGGCATCAACGCTTATTCCAATACTCAATACAACCTCAAGTATGCCGTGGCGGACGCCGAAGCATTTGGCGCAGAGGTGCAACGCCAACAGCAGCAGATTGCAAACTATTCGCATATTGAGGTTGTTTCTCTTAAGGATGATCAGGCCAAGAAGACAACTATTTTGTCGGCCTTGCAACGTCTCGCAGGAGTGGATGAAGGACCGGTCGCCGATGAGTCTGCACTGCGGGGCTTGAAAGCCACCGAACCCGAGGATGCGGTTTTCATTTACTTCGCAGGACATGGAACCGCTCAGGACCAACGCTTTTATCTGATTCCGCACGACCTGGGCTATACAGGAGATCGTACTGAACTCGATGCCGCGGGATTCCAAACCATTCTCGAACACAGCATCTCCGATCAGGAACTAGAGCGGGCAGTGGAAGGTATAGATGCGAATAAATTATTGATGGTCATTGATGCGTGCAATTCTGGACAGGCTCTCGAGGCCGAAGAACGGCGGCGCGGTCCGATGAACTCGAAAGGTTTGGCCCAACTGGCCTACGAGAAGGGGATGTATATTCTCACCGCAGCGCAGAGTTATCAGGCCGCTCAGGAGGTCTCGCAACTTGGACATGGCCTGTTGACTTACGCCCTTGTCGAAGAAGGGCTGAAGCAGGGCGCAGCAGATAGCGATCCCAAAGATGGACAAATCGGCGTGCGAGAATGGTTCGACTATGCGACGACGCGCGTGCCGAACATGCAGCTTGAGAAGTTGAAGGCCGCTCGTGATCTAGGTATGGGTCTTTCCTTCGTCGAACCAGACGCCGAACCGATTTCAACCGCTCCCTCCGCTGAGCGGCGGGTTACCCAGACGCCGCGTGCCTTTTACCGGCGCGAAGCAGAAGACCGACCATTAATTGTCGCCAGGCGATGAAGCAAGTGTGGCCAATCTCGTGGAATACGAAGTCAAGGATTTGGCGTTGCTTGCCATTCATCTGACTCTGAAATTGTTTTGTTAGCAATTACGGAGAGGAGTTTTGATCTTGGTTCTTTGCCCGTTGTTTAGAACAAGTACAAAACGAAAAGATCAAAGTACAAAAGAATATGCTTAACGAAACTTACCAGGATTTGAAATATTCGGTGCGCATGTTGCGCAAAAACCCGGGCTTTGCGTGTGTTGTTGTTCTCACATTGGCCTTAGGAATTGGCGCTAACACTGCGATCTTTAGTTTTGTCAATGCCGTCATCATCAATCCATTGCCATTTCCGGACTCCGATCGACTGGTCGTGATCAACGAGATTACGAATCAGGGTCGGGAGATGAGCGTTTCGCTACTTAACTTTCAGGATTGGCGTGCTCGGGCAAAATCGTTCGAGGAAATTGGACTTGTTCGCTTTGATACATTCAACCTAATTGACACCGGTAGTTCACAACATTTGGAAGGTCAAGAAGTAACCGGGAATTACTTTCGCATTCTCGGAGTGCAACCACAGCTGGGCCGAACCTTCACTGAAGATGAAGAGAAGTTTGGAGTCGAGCCGACCGCGGTGCTTATTAGTGATTCCCTCTGGCGAGGCCCATTCGGAAGTGATCCAAATATTCTGGGTCGTAAGCTAAATCTCGGGGGCAGTTACTTCACAGTGATCGGTGTCATGCCCGCTCGTTTTGAATTCGTTAGAAAGAGCGATCTGTGGGCTCCAGTGGGCGGTTGGTTGAAACCCAACTCTTCCTGGTTTGATCGGGGGAACCACATCGGACTTCGGGCCATTGGCAAACTGAAGCAAGGAATTTCAGTGAGTCAGGCCGAAGTTGAGATGCGACAGCTGGCGGCCCAGCTGGCGCAAGAGTATCCGGCAACTAATAGCGGTACCGGTACATTAACGCGCTCGCTCCAAACGATGATCGTTCATGAAGTGCGGTCCACCTTACTAGTATTGATGGG
Source organism: Pyrinomonadaceae bacterium (assembly GCA_035457105.1). GTDB lineage: Bacteria > Acidobacteriota > Blastocatellia > Pyrinomonadales > Pyrinomonadaceae > PSRF01. Next base: position 1,661 of record DATIBX010000732.1, on the reverse strand, counting down.
TGCTGTTGGATTTGTCTTGCTCATCGCCTGCGTCAACGTGGCAAATCTGTCGATTGCTCGGGGGCTGGTTCGAGAACAGGAGATGGGAATCAGAATGGCCCTTGGAGCCGGGCGTCGCCGCCTGATTCGCCAAATGTTGAATGAAAGCCTTCTGTTATCAGTGCTGGGAGGCTTAGCCGGAATCGTTTGCGCGCGTTGGTTACTGTCTGCACTGATCAAGTTGGCACCACCTAATTTGCCGCGCGTTGCTGATGTGCAGTTGAGTGGACGAGTATTGCTGTTTACCGCAGGACTGACTTTGTTGACCGGTTTGATCTTTGGACTCCTGCCGGCATGGTCTGCCACGCGCACCAAGCCCGCAATGGCGTTCAATCAAGGCGGAAGGTCGTCAACATCCGGCCCGTTACGTCGTCGTCTTTTCGACACCTTGTTGGTTGCAGAGATTGCTCTTGCATTGATGGTAGTAACTGGTGCTGGTTTGATGACCCGCACCATGTACAAAATTGCGAACGTCGATCCCGGCTTCCAATCAGATCATGTACTAACTATGCGACTCGATCTTGCGGATCCAAAATATGAGAACAACTCCGCACAAGAATCGTTCCGGCGCGATGCACTAACTAAAGTCAAGGCTGTTCCAGGTGTCGAGTCCGCTGCCTTCACACTCTCGTTACCAATTGAGGGATCGGAATGGGGATCAATTTTTATTGTTGGCGATCAGCCGGTACCGGAACGTTCTCAACTTTTGAGCGCTGCCTTCAATCCGATTAGCCCCGAATACTTTCAAACAATGCGAATTCCATTGTTGAAAGGCCGACCATTTAACGATACTGACAAAGAACAATCACCGGCAGTGGTTGTCATCAATGAAACGATGGCGAGACGGCTTTGGCCTAACGACAATCCAATTGGCAAACGAGTGAAACAGGGTTGGCCCGAGTCGGATACGCCCTGGCGTGAAGTAATCGGGGTTGTGGGGGACGTCAAGCTGGACGGTGTGATTGACCAGACTCCGCTTCATGTTTACGTGCCGGTCTCACAAGGTCCCTTCACGAGTATGTTTTTAACTGTGCGAACGAGAGTTGAACCACAAACACTAAACGCATCGATTCAAGCTGCGGTGCATGCTGTTGATAGCCAGACTCCACTTTATGAAGTTCGCACGATGGAAGATCGCATGCAGCGAGCTGTCGTGTCGCAGCGAGCTGCCATGATCTTACTCAGCGCGTTCGCGCTGGTCGCGATGTTACTCGCGGTTGTGGGTATTTACGGCGTGATTTCGTGGGGCGTTGTGCAGCGCACGCGTGAGATGGGCTTGCGTATGGCATTGGGTGCCTTACGACGAGACGTCATGTGGTTGGTGCTGCGGCGCTCTAGTTTGCTTGTTCTTGCTGGTGTATCGCTGGGCCTGTTAGGCGCGTTTGCATTGACGCGTGTGCTTGGAGCTTCTCTATCTGAGGTTGGTCCAGGTAGGACGCCATTGCTATTTGGGGTAAAGGCACTTGATCCGGTCACATTTATTGTTGCCCCGGTTTTGTTCTCAGTGGTTGCCATTCTTGCATGTTGTTTGCCGGCTCGACGGGCGACAAAGATTGATCCCTTAGTGGCGCTGAGATACGAATGAATATAAGGTGCTCATCATCACCGCCCGCGTCTTACTT
>DATIBX010000731.1:0-6028 GCA_035457105.1 Pyrinomonadaceae bacterium | reverse complement strand
TTTATAGAATTAAGCCAACAAGGCTTACCGTTGCGGCAGTTTGAATAGCACTAAATTCTTCGCAAGAAAACTCATGCAATTGTCTTACGCGATAACTGGACAGATCCAGACCTGGACACGCTTAGACGACATAACCCCTGTTCGCGTGAATGACGTTCGATACGAGGTCCGCCTGGCACAAACAATGGAAGAGCTGGATGCCGCGCTCAAGTTGCGTTTTGAGGTCTTCAATCTCGAACTGAATGAGGGATTGGACTCTTCGCTTCAAAGCGGGCGTGACCGGGACGAATTCGATGCGACTTGCCAACATTTGATCGCGATTGACAAGACCAACGGAAAAGTTATTGGTACTTATCGCCTGCGTACCATGGAGATGGCCGGAAGCGCGAATGGTTTTTATTCGTCCGCGGAATTCTCTTTGAATCATCTTCCTCGAGCGCTTTTGAATCAGTCAGTCGAACTCGGCCGCGCTTGCATTGCACAAAGCCACCGCAACCGACAAGTTCTCTGCTTGCTCTGGAAAGCTCTGGCACAGTACGCGGCAAGCAAGCGCAAGCGTTTTCTCTTTGGTTGTTGCTCGCTCACCAGTCAGGAGATGGCCGAGGGCAATCGACTCTTCGATCAGTTCTTGAAAAGCGACCAGATACATCCGACAGCTTTCGTACCAGTGATGCCTGGCTACGAATGCCACACGGACGGTTTCGATCATACCTGGCCAATAGAAGTGAAAGTTCCGCAATTATTTAGAACGTATCTGGGAATCGGAGCAAAGGTGTGTTCGCCACCGGCAATCGATCGTCGATTCAAGACGATCGACTTCTTCGTAATGTTGGATTTGCAAACGATCGACTCAAGGACACGCAAGCTTCTGTTTGGCGTTGAAGGAGCCCTCTGATGAGACAAGCCCGTGCAATTTTTCGAATGCTTGGTCTTTGCGGGATCACTACCGTTTACTACTTGCGCTGGCTGTCAGGCTTACCGTTTGTGTTTAGGTCTAACAGCCGCGCTCGCGATTGGCGGAACCGGAACTTTCGCCGTTGGGCGCGTACTGCGGCTCATGTCATGGGAATGACAATAACGGTTCGCAACGAACCGCCGGCTGGTCCGTTCCTGATGGTCTCGAATCACCTGAGTTATGTCGACGTCATAGTTCTGGCTTCACAAGCCAACTGCGCCTTCGTTGCCAAACGCGAAGTCGCAAGCTGGCCTATCATTGGATTGATCTGCCGGTCGATGAATACGATCTTCATCGATAGAAAACTAAGACGAGATATTCCGAACGTTATGCAGCAAATCACTAAGACAGTGCGCCGCGGACTTGGAGTCGTGTTGTTTGCCGAAGGAACAAGCACGAACGGCCGGCACGTGTTGCCTTTCAAAACATCGCTGCTGGAATTTGCGGCACGCTATCAGTTACCAGTGCACTATGTCAGCGTAGGGTATGTTGTCCCTTATGGAGAGACTTCCGCGGAGGAATCGGTTTGTTGGTGGGGAGACATGACCTTCCCCGATCACCTGTTTCGTCTTTTGCAACTTCCTTCGTTCGAGGCAAGTTTGGTTTACGGTGCTGAGCCGATTGTATCTGATGATCGACGAGTCCTGGCGACGAAATTGTGGTCAGCCGTCAGTTCGCAGCTCAGACCGGCCGTAGAGCAGGTTTAATCATGAGGCCGGACACACGTATCTTAAATAATTGTGTTGGTCTGCTTGAACAGGCAATTCGTGTTACTGAGCTGATTGACGATGACGTATACGTGAGCACGACTGCGTTGTCTCCGCGCGGCAGTATAGGCGGACATCTGCGCCATATTCTCGATTTCTATCAGAACTTTCTAGCGGGCATTGAATCAGGCCAAATAAATTACAACCTGCGACAAAGAGGTCAGCTGCTTGAGCGAGATCGCTGCCACGCTCATCAACGAATCACCGAAACGATAGCCGCTTTGCGATCAATGCCGGTTCTCGAGGGAGCAAGGCCCTTGCTCGTGAGCACTGAAGAAAACTGTGAAAGCGGTCTCGTCTGGTGCACGTCGTCAGTCATGCGCGAACTCGATTTTCTGCAAAGCCATACGGTCCACCACTATTCGCTCGTAGCAATGCTTCTCCGTCTGCACGAAATTGATCCCGGTGATGATTTTGGCGTTGCGCCTTCAACTCTGAGGCACTGGAAAGAGGAAGCAACATGTGCACAGTGAGTTGGCTGCGCCAGGCAGAGGGCTACGTTTTGCTGTGCAATCGCGACGAACGCCACACGCGCAAAGCCGCTAGCGGTCCGCGAATCGGCAGTGTGCATGGAGTGTTGTTTGTTGCTCCAGTTGATGGCGATCAGGGAGGCTCATGGATCGGGACTAATCAATTTGGTCTAACCTTGTGTCTATTGAATCGATACGGTGATTGGATGCCTGACCCGAATAGCGATTACACCAGCAGAGGTTTATTGCTGGTCGATTTGCTTGATTGCCGGGACAACCAACATCTTAGTGAACGCGTGAACCATATCGAACTTGATCGGTTTCAGCCGTTTACGATGTTGGCGCTCTCTGTTGATGAACCTGCAACTCTCATTGACTGGAACGGCCTTGAATGCGCGGTCCAACTCGATGCAGAACTTCGAATGCCGCTTACGTCCTCTTCTCTCAAGGACACAAACGTCAACGCGCTGCGGAGGAAAGTGTTTGCAGAGTTGGGTTCTCATCGAGGAAGTATTGACTCAGATCTACTGCATCAATTCCATCAGAGCCATTTGCCCAATCGTGGGCCGCATTCTGTCTGCATGCATCGCGATGATGCAGCAACTATTAGTTTGAGCATTGTGACTGTCGGACCCGCATCTGTTGAATTTCTCTACCACCCGAAGTCTCCTTGTCTCAAAGCAACGGAGGAAAAGGTTAGTCTTAAACGGACCACCGGACGATCGCAGCCTGTGCCGGTGGGCTCGGCCTAAAAAGCCGATTTCGGTGGTAAGGAGTTTCGTGTTTAGTTCGTGTGACTTCGTGGATCGTTTCTTTTGTCCAGAAAAACTAAGGACGATCCACTAAGTCACACTAACCAACACGAACCAAAACACGCCTGGCCTCGAGCTAGGTCCGACTCTTGAGGCAAAGCTGTGGCGTTATGAAAACCGGCCTGCGAATCCTGAAGCAACTGGTCGCCTGGAAGTGGCGCATCCTGCTCGTTTATCTTTTGTTGCTGGCCGCTTCCTATGTAGTTCGTTGGCATCGCTTCAGTGAAACGATTGCGCCGGATGTTTCTGTCGTTATGTTGTCGGCAATCAGCGCCGATGCGCCGACCAATCAGCTGGTTCGGTTGGCGTACCAGGAATTCAAAGCTGATAGCGATCCCAACGCGACCGTGTTGGTCCTGATACACGGGAGTCCGGGAGATCACCGTGACTTTAGAAAACTCGCGCCTGAATTAGCCAAACGATACCGCGTTATCATTCCTGATCTTCCCGGCTTTGGCTCATCCTCGCACAGCATTCCAGATTATTCGAATCGCGCGCATGCTCATTATGTGCTGGGGTTGTTGGACCAATTGCACGTGCAGCGAGCGCACTTAGTTGGATTCAGCATGGGCGGCGGAGTGGCACTCAACATTGCCGACCTCGCGCCTGAACGCGTGGCTTCGCTCACGATGCTTTCAGGTATTGGCGTTCAGGAAATGGAGTTGCTCGGTAATTACCACTTGAATCATGGACTTCACGGAGCACAACTGGGGGCATTTTGGTTTCTGTACGAAGGTTTCCCTCACTTTGGCTGGCTCGATCGCTCAATGCTCGATCTGTCGTACGCGCGGAATTTTTATGACACGGATCAACGCCCGCTGCGTGACATTCTCTCAAAATACTCCGGCCCAATGCTGATCATTCATGGCGAGCGAGATGTGATGGTCCCGGTGCAAGTAGCACGCGAAGACTATCGACTGGTGCCGCAGAGCGAACTGGTTATCTTTCCACAAGAAAACCACTTTTATGTTTTCACACAGCCTGAACCTCAGGCGGCATTGATTAAGGACTTTACAGCTCGCGTCGACAACGGACGTGCGCGCGTCAGAGCAACCGCCGACACCGGAAGGATCGCCGCAGCTTCAGTGCCATTCAATGCTGCGTCGTCGATTCCAAAGGCGATGGGACCGACCGCTCTGGTCCTCTTTGGGCTACTCGCGCTGGCTACTCTCATTTCGGAGGACCTGACCTGCATCTGGGCGGGTGTGATGGCAGCGGAAGGAAGGCTCGGTTTCGTGTTCGCAGCGATGGCCTGTCTCATTGGGATTTTTGTCGGCGATATTTTGTTATTCCTCGCCGGTCGACTTATGGGGCGAACCGTTTTGCATCACGCGCCGTTGAAATGGTTCGTTCGCGAGATCGACGTCGAACGATGCTCGGCATGGTTTGAACGAAAAGGCATGAACGCGATTTTGTTGAGCCGCTTTTTGCCAGGCACACGGTTACCAACCTATTTCGCAGCCGGACTCCTCGATACCAGCTTCCTGAAATTTTCGTTCTACTTCCTTATCGCAGCGACAGCATGGACGCCATTGCTTGTTGGCACATCGATGTTGTTGGGACGCGAAGTCATTGAATCTGCCTTGATGATAAACCATCTGCTGTTACGTCTTGCGATTACTGCGATTCTGATTTTCGTTTTCGTGCGTTTACTACTTCGCCTCTCGACGTTTCGCGGACGGCGTCTCCTGATTGGCAGACTCGGCCGATTGCTGCACTGGGAGTTCTGGCCGCCCTGGGTTTTTTATCCGCCGGTGGTCTTCTATATCTGTTATCTGGGTCTGAAACATCGGAGCCTCACACTCTTCACTTCTGCCAATCCTGCGATTGAAGAAGGGGGCTTTGTCGGCGAATCAAAAAGCAAGATCCTCCGGGGCCTGGGTAAAGCGCCTGAGTCGCGCTCGTTAATCGCATCGTGGTCATTGCTTGAGAAGTCTTTGAGTCAGGAAACACGCATGGATCGCGCACTTCAATTCATGCATGGTCACAGATTGAGTTTCCCGGTCGTGCTTAAGCCCGATTCAGGTGAGCGCGGTTCTGGTGTCGTCGTTGTTAGGTCTGTAACTGAAATGGAGGATTACCTTCGACTTGCGGCTGGACGTGACATTATCATTCAGGAACTCATCGCTGGTCTGGAGTTTGGAGTTTTCTACTTTCGTTATCCGCAAAGCGAGCGCGGCGCAGTGTTTTCGATCACCACGAAGCTATTCCCTTGCGTCATAGGCGACGGTGAGAGCACGGTGGAACACTTGATCCTCAAAGACGACCGCGCCGTCTGCATGGCTCGCACTTACATCGATGCTCAAGGAGATCGACTTTGGTACGTCCCGGCGAAAGGCGAGTCAGTACAATTAATCGAGATCGGCACGCATTGTCTTGGCAGTATCTTTCTCGACGGCAGCGAGATAAGGACTGGGAAGATGGAGAGAGCCATTGATCAGATCGCCAGGGGATTTGAAGGATTCTACTTCGGCAGATTTGATATCCGCACGCCTTCGCTGGCGGACTTTCGGCAAGGCGAAAATTTTAAAGTTATCGAACTCAATGGCGTCACTTCCGAAGCAACCAGCATTTACGATCCTAAAAATTCTCTCTTGACAGCATATCGCGTTCTCTTCAGTCAATGGCGAATTGCTTTCGAAATAGGAACGCAAAATCGAGCACGCGGCTTCAAGGTCGCCTCATTCCGAAGGCTGTGCCGTCTGGTGTTTGAAAAATGGCATAAGCAAAGTGAAAGGTTCCGCGGGAATCTCCGACCAATAAGCATCGAGCCTGATGCAGCCTCGAAATTTGCTGAAGAAGTCTAAATTCCAGGAGACCCGTTATGCCTCTATCGAAAGTCTTGACCTTTATTGACTGGCTACTGCGAATTGTCGTTGCGGTGATTCTGTTGCAGACCCTGTTCTTCAAGTTCACCGGGGCCAAGGAATCGGTTTACATCTTTACAACTTTAGGCGCCGAGCCGTGGGGGCGAATCGGATCAGGCGTCGTCGAGTTAATTGCATCCATCCTGATCCTGGTACC
>DATIBX010000730.1:0-4662 GCA_035457105.1 Pyrinomonadaceae bacterium | reverse complement strand
CCGTTGCAGTGGCACAAACAGGCGCCGACTCGTGATGCCGCCGATAAATTCTACGAGGACCGCGTGAAGAGTGCAGTTGTGCGAACCGATGCCAACGACATGCTCTACTACTTCGACTCGTCGCGTGAATACAACCCATCTCCAATGCTTGACAAGATCAAAGCACCATTGATCGCAATTAACTCTGCTGACGATCTGATCAATCCGCCTGAGTTGGGAGTAATGGAGCGGGAGATTAAGCGCGTGAAGAACGGTCGATACGTGCTGTTACCGATTACAGATCAAACTCGCGGGCATGGCACCCATACCATCGCTTCAATCTGGCAGGGCTATCTCAAGGAACTGCTGGAAAACTCGAATCAACAAAGCGACAGATAGACACGGATTATGAATAAAAATCTATTTATGATTTCGGTTTTAGTGGGCTTGGCTTGTGTTTTGGTAACTGCGAAAGCTTATCAGCGAGAGTCTGTTTTGGACAGAATTGAGCACTCTATTCCCGAAAGGGAAGCAGGCTGGAGCATATCCCCGATGCGCTCGATCGTAATGTCGGCAGGCGGATAGCTGCTTATTATTTTTTCGTCCAACGCATAATGACCTTGCCGCACGAATACGGTCGTAACTCGCTGGTTCCAGATCTTTTTGACGTCAGTCAGGATACGCAGCTTGTCATCGGTAAGAACGTAATGATCCGCAGGATATCGGTGCGCGACATCTTCCAGTTCGATTTCCTTATGAATGTAGATGAGCACCTCTCCCGCAAACGCTTTGTAGAGACCCGAATCATGAATCTTGTGCGGCTGAAAAACGACGTCGCCGTCGGACAAAATCACCGGCGTGCCGAATTGCTTAACGTACTCCACTACGTCGAGCGACTTAGGAAATAGTCGATTGGCGAACGGGTAATGCAGTAGGAATTCTGAAACGTTAAGCACGTGCGGATCGCGTGGATAGATAGCTCGATAGCGCTGCAGCGCCCCGAGATAATCGGCATAGCCGAGTTCAACCCGCAGCTCTTCGAAGATGGACCAGTAACGCTCCTGTCGTTCGTGTCCAATCTCACGTTCCAACTGGTCTTTCAGATCAGCCGTGACGCGATCGTTATCGAGCAGCGTGTTGTCCACGTCAAACAGAAAAACAAGTTTCTTCTTCACTTAAACCACTGTTCCCCAGGCATAGAATCAAATTACCACGTCGCTTGCATTACTATATCAGCAAGATTCAAGCAAAATGGAGGTTGAGACGGAAAGTTGCCGGGACTCTGACGTATCCTGCTCAGTTGGAGATGCATTCGGGCTTTGCCACAAAGTCAGGAGCCGCGCGGCTTTACCTCAAAAGCCGAAGATCATTCTTGGAGGAGGTCAGTGCCGGGAGCGGTAGCGACCGGGTCAATGTTCAGCATGCGAGATTTCCTAACAATTTATTCACTTCCACAGCTGGACAGGTCGCTACCGCTCCCTGTACTGACCTTCTCCAGGTGGGAACTCCTACTTTTGAAGCCGTTGCTGGTCGTTTCACGAATTGAACGTGACTTTCACAACTCGAGAGACCTCGTTCATCGTATAGTCAATGCTTAAAAAAGAATTGGAGGTAGTATGACCTTTCATAAACGAGCATCTTTTGTGGCGATCACTGTTTGTGTTGCTGTTATCGGCATCGTGGTAGTGAAAACCATGGGTCAGGAGGAAGCGAGCCGGAGCGACAGGATTAATGTTGAACAGTGGGAATACCTGGCGGTCGCTGGACCAAGCACTACAAACCTCACTTCAACTGGGAACCCGCGGATGCGAAAAGAACCGAATGTTCCGTTTGGACGTGAGGCATTCGTTCTTGAGCAACATCTGGACAAGCTCGGCGCAAACGGGTGGGAACTTATAGCGGTGGCAGGACCACCAACCGACCCGGCCTATTATTTCAAACGCAGGAAGCAGGCAGAGACTTCTCGTTAGTGCGGTCTGAGGATTCACCCCCTGAGGACGAAGCATCACAAGAAGTGATTCCGCGCTTAGTTGCATTCATACGCAGGGCGCACCAGCAGAATTGGCGGATTTACAGCGACGGTCTGATCGACCGACAATATGACGGAAATGCCAGGCGCTGAAGATGCCTTATCGTTGCTGCCGGGAAGCACTCCCAGCGAGATGTTTCCGGTCCTGACCTCCGCCCAACAAGCTCGCATTCTTGCACATGGCCAACGGCGCACCAGCGAACAGGGCGAGATCGTTGTCGAGCTTAATCAACAAGTAACTAAAGTCTTCGTTGTAATGACCGGGCAACTGCACGCCCTCCAGGTCGCGAACAATCGGGAGCGCGTCATCGCCATTTGCAATCCGGGCATGTTCACCGGCGAACTAACCGTCCTCACGGGCCGTCGTGGACTCGTGCGTATACGCGCCACGGAGAAATCAGAACTCATTGAGATCGAGCGCGAGGCATTGCAGGCCCTCGTCGAAGCTGATAGCGAACTCAGTGATATTTTTCTGCGAGCTTTCATACCCCGTGTCGTTTGTACATCAGGTACTCTCGCAGTAAAGGATGCACAATACGAATGGCAAGAATATTTATAACAGGCTCGGCAGATGGACTTGGGCAGTTGGCAGCCAAAGCACTGATCGCTCAGGGTCACCAGGTTGTACTTCATGCACGCAATAAAAAGAGGGGACAAGAGGCTCTGGACAAAGTGCCCGGCGCAGAAACTGTGGTAACAGCCGACCTTGGCACTATAGACGAGACAAAACAGTTGGCTTCAAAAGTGAATGCTCTGGGGAAGTTCGACGCGGTTATTCACAACGCGGGTGTTTATCAGGTTTCTGCAGAAGAGATATTCACCGTCAACACATTGGCGCCTTATATTCTTACGTGCCTCATAGAAATCCCAAAGCGATTGATCTACGTGAGTTCAGGCATGCATTTGCAGGGACACTCAAAACTGGACAGTTTCAAAACTGAAATTAGTCGTATCACCTACTCCGATTCAAAGTTGCATGTGCTGATGCTTTGCATGGCGGTGGCACGGAAGTGGCCACAGGTTTACGCCAATGCACTTGATCCCGGTTGGGTTCCTACAAAGATGGGCGGGCAAGGCGCACCTGATGACCTGCGAAAAGGATACGAGACGCAGGTCTGGCTTGCTGTAAGTAACGATGAGAAGGCAAAGGTAAGCGGTCGACATTTTCATCATCGAGAAGAAAGCAGCTATAACCCCGAAGCTGATGATGTGCTGTTGCAGGAGAGATTTTTAGGCTTGTGCAAGGAGATTACGGGCGCTTCCCTTCCAGGTCAGTGATCGGCATGCAACACTTTCGAAGGATTTTGAACTCTGATGGTTGGACCAGGTCGCTACTGCTCCCTGTACTGACCCGATCCAAGTGCGATTCGTACTTGCCACAGCAACGGACGACAGGAAGTTCAGTTACTAGATCGAAAATTGAGTACTCCTAAGGTGAAAAGACCAAACATATCATTCTCTCTCTAGTGATCACTGCATTAGCATTACTCTATGTGCAACCGCTCAGCTCTCACCAGAATAATACCGAGCCACAAAAAGGAAAGCCGAGTGGGAGCATTAGGAGGATCGGCGCTGCACCACTTTCGGCTGACAGAACGAATTCTTAGGGCGCCGTGGATGGTTGGGCAAAGACGCGCTGTCAGATCGTTATGTGTCGCTCCTCAGCGAGTTAGTACCTGACGTCCATCGAGCTTTTTTACAGGAATATCTTGATATTATTTTGCGGAAGGCTTGAGAGGCTTTCTTTAACAAGGAAGCAATGTGGGTTGGGTCGTTAATGTCAACTCACCTAACAACAAAGGCTACCGATTTCGGTAGCCTTTGTTGTTCTCGTTAGTTAATCGCTCGGGGGGCGGCTCACTGCGACATCTTTAGAAATACGTCCCAGGCCCAACGACCGATCTGAGCACCGTGCACGTCTTTAACTTTAGCGCGATAACGGAACTTGTTACCGTGTTCATCCGTGCGTTTTGATTCTTTGTAGTTACACTCCACCGTGGCTAACCCAAGGTCAGGCAAGGTGTGCAGCTCCGATGGTTCTGATATGCCGTTATGATTTTTGTCTTGCCACAGGCGCAACGAGGTGAAGATCGCATCGCTCTGGTTGATTACGCCATCACCGTTCCCACCGTTAGCTGTCTTGTCATATTCGACAAGCGCCAGAAAACCGTTCTTGTCGAGTCCAACAGGTGGTTGCGGTTGCGGGGTCGCGTTACCGAACAGTTCCTGACCGCTGTCGATTGTGCCATTGCCGTTACGGTCAAGGGCCAGCCAGGCGTCATCGCTCTCAGGTGTGGTCCAGGCGATTTTCACCGGAAGATCAGGAAGCAGATTGAATATGACACCATTCCGAGCACTGGTGAGTTGAAAACCATTGCCCCGTACGTCTACCAGCACGGGTGTATAGCAGTTGCCATCCCAGCAACCTGCTCCGCCCAACGCGAGACATACTTGCCATTCCCACGCCGAGCAACCCCCGACGCAATAATGGCTACACTCCAACTCGTCGCAATCAATGATGCCGTCTGCATCGTTATCAACCCCATCGTTACACTGACCCGACCCTCCTTCTTCCGGCGTCGGCTCCGGTGTGGGAGTCGGTGTGGGATCCTCAATTTGCTCGCCTTTCGACTCGGCACTGGTGGTGGTATTAC
>DATIBX010000729.1:0-3288 GCA_035457105.1 Pyrinomonadaceae bacterium | reverse complement strand
CGCCCGGGCCATCCAATCATTTGATAGTCAAGCTCGCCGGCAAACTTGTTCTTCGGATCGCGAGTTGGATAGATAATCTTCTTGCCCGTCTCTCTGGCGACATTCGCGGCGAGATATTCATCCGGAATGAAAATGACGGTTTCGGTTCCTAATGACTTAACAACATCTACTGCGTTTGAAGACGTGCAGCAAATGTCTGATTCGGCCTTCACATCCGCATAAGTATTGATGTAGGTCACGACCGGAACACCGGGAAATCTTCGCTTCAACTCTCTGACATCGTCGGCAGTGATGCTAGCCGCTAACGAACACCCAGCTTTCAGCGAAGGTATGAGGACTTTCTTCGACGGGTTAAGAATCTTCGCAGTCTCAGCCATAAACTTAACGCCACAAAATACAATAATGTCTTTATCTGTCTTAGCAGCTTTTCTGCTGAGTTCGAGCGAGTCGCCGACAAAATCCGGAATTGAATGGAAGAGGGCCGGCTCCATGTAGTTATGGCCCAGGATAACGGCGTTCTTTTCTTCTTTAAGTTGGTTAATTCGCGCTGCCAGCTCAGCCTTTATCCGCAATTCAAAATCCGGGACCGTGTCGGCCAGCATTGCGTGCAACTTTTCATACATGCCATCGGTCGTCGTATCAGTAATCATCTTCTAAACTTCCCTCTTCAAAGGTTCTTAATTCCATGGTCGTAGAAGGTTAATGACCTGAAATCCATTCTAAACTAACATCAAAAACTTTCACCGAGTGAGTCAGCGCCCCGACGGATATGTAGTCAACTCCAGTCAAAGCTACCTGACGAACATTCTCGATCGTCACATTGCCAGAGGCTTCAAGCTTAGCCTGTCCCTCTGTAATTGCGACGGCCTCTCTCATCATCTCGAGACTCATGTTGTCCAGCAAAATGCGCTCGACCCCAAGTTCGAGAGCCTCACGAACGTCGTCGAGCGTCCTCGTCTCAACCTCAATTTCCAGACCGGACGTATTCTCTCGCACTCGTTGAACTGCGGCCGTTATCGAGCCTGCAAAATCGATATGGTTGTCCTTTATTAATACCATGTCGAAAAGGCCGATCCGGTGGTTCTCTCCACCACCGAGCCGCACGGCGAGTTTGTCTGTCTCACGTAACCCCGGTACGGTCTTGCGCGTGTCGAGGATAACGGCTTTTGTGCCAGCGACCGCATCCATGTACTGCCTTGTAGCAGTGGCAATTCCTGACATTCTTCCAAGAAAATTCAACGCGGTCCGCTCCCCAGTCAAGAGTGCTCGCGCTGGTCCATCGAGGTCCACGAGTACGGTTCTGGTGTCAACCTGTGCGCCTTCGTCAACTCTCGCATCAAACGTAACTTCCGCGCTCAACTGTTGAAACACACGTCGTGCGACTTCAAGGCCCGCTACAACGCCACTCTGTTTTGCGACAATGTGACCTCGCAAAGAGGCATTAACCGGGACAATCGAATCAGTTGTGGCATCGCCGGTGCCGACGTCTTCCTCCAAAGCTCGCCGGATGCTGTCATCAACTCTGTTAGATAGCTCAATAGTTGTCATCTTAAGAGATTAAAAGAGCAGTCGTTGCACCAACTCTTCTCCATGTTCAATCGGTTCGACCAGCGACTCATCATCATTATCGGCACTATTTACGCGGTTTGTGACTGGTGTCCCGATCATCCTCGAAGCATCGAACGGAACCATCAGCGTGCGCAACCGATCGATAGTAACTCCTTCATCTAACCATTCATCCTCTGCTTCGCGCGGAAGAATCACAGGCATCCGATGATGAATAGTCGCAAGAATTTCGTTGGCGTTCGTAGTGACGATGGCACACGACGAGATTCTTGCTCCCTCCGTTTTCCACTCGTCCCAGATTCCGGCGAATGAAAAAGGCGTTGAATCTCTCATCTGAAAGAAGTGGGGCTGAGTCGCCTTGCCCAGCTTTTCCCACTCATAAAACCCATCGGCCGGAATCAAACAACGTCGTCGCCGAAACGAATCTTTGAAACTCGCCTTTTCATCGATTGATTCGGCCCGCGCATTAATTATTCCGGCAGGTTTTTCACTCCAAGAGGGGATCAATCCCCACTGAAGCTGGGTAAGCTCACGATCACCTTGTCGGTCCAGAACTGTCCAAATAGGTTGGGTTGGGGCGATGTTGTAACGGGCGGGACTGCGCCAGAAGTCGTAAGCGTTCACGCTATCAAAGTTCAGTTTATCGGCACGCCGAAGCGTAAATCGTCCACACATTTGTTTGCTGGCAGCTTAACATTTTCTCGACTGAGTCTCGAAGCCGCTACGGGTTTGGGAAACAGGTAGATGTCTTCATCCAGGTGCCCCGACGGTGTGCTCAATTTCTCATTCACCCCAAGCTTCAGCTGGGGGCCAAAGAGACACCTATCGGAAGCAGTCAACCGTTTCAACGGTTTATATTGAACTCTCTAAACCGAAAGCTTGTCGCAATTTCGCAAACCGTTAAAACCTTTGCCGAGATTCAGACTCGCGCCCGCTAACCCCAAGCTGAAGCTCGGGGAGAATGAGAGGGACCGCCGCCCTAAAAACCGGTGGTTCCGGGATTTAGCCTGAGGATTGGACCAGGAACACTGAATTTCTTCACCCTGGATGGACCAAAAATGGCTGGAAGTTCGCGTTATTAGATGGGGCAGCGATGCCCCGGAGTTGATTTTTCGCGTCTCGCGGAGCCGAACATCTCATTGCGAGATTGCGCTTAGGAGCCCCGATGAAAGTCAATGCAAAATATGTGGTCTTTTTCGCGATCACGGTCGCGAGCACCTACGTTCTTTATCACAACGAGCGATTCCTGGTTGATTCGTCGCATCCCGCCTGGCAGCACTACGAGTCGTTTAAGTGGTGGTTACTACCGCACGGTATTTTCGGCGCCATCGTTCTGCTGTTCGCACCTTTGCAGTTTTCAAATCGGTTACGACAACGATTTACAAAAACCCATCGAGTGATGGGCCGCCTCTACGTGGTCGGAGCACTCGTGCTGGCTCCGTTGGGCGCCTATATCCAGTATTACCAAGAGCGAATGGGCGCGCCCCGATCGTTTACGATCTTAGGAATCGTCGACGCCTCCATGCTGATGGGCGCTACAACATTGGCCTTTTTGTTTGCTTTCAAGCGTAAGATCGCGTTGCACCGCCAATGGGCCACTCGCAGCTATGCTATCGCGCTGGTATTCATCGGCGGTCGGTTTGTGTTGGGTGTAACTGGTTGGGAAACACTTGGAGTAGAAATTGCGCAGGCCATTATCTGGTCCTGCCTCGCGCTATCAGT
>DATIBX010000728.1:0-5409 GCA_035457105.1 Pyrinomonadaceae bacterium | reverse complement strand
CAGTTCGTAACTATGCTATTGCAGCAACATGCCAAAAAGAGCCGCAGATAAATTCCAGAGCTTCTAACATACCTGGACAGTTGCTAGTAGCTATCGAGTCTGTAGTGTTTTTACTGCGGGTTTCAGGGTCGGGAAACTGCTGCTAAAGATCCTTAAGCCTATCGTTACGTATCATCTTCCATTTTTTATTTCGGAAGTATGTATTTTATGAAGCTTCAAAAAATGGTTCGCCACACTGGACAATCTTCTTACTGAAGCGACGATAGAAATGCTCAGTTTCTTACAGCAGTTGCGAGGCGCATAGACTTTATCCGATTAGAACTGATTTGGAGTAATTCTAATCTTCGCTTCGTTGCTAGACAGTCCTCGCACGGTGATTTTCAACGACACGTCTCCGCCAGCCGATAGTTCGTCAGGCAAGCGCAGATTTATCTGAGTCAGCCAATCAAAGTTTGGTACTTTGCCGACAAATTCAACCGGCTTTGTGGAACGTGCAATCCCCCTTTCGAACAATCACAAGGAGAATAAACCGATGAAGAAACACGCAGTTATGAGGGGCCTAATTCTCGGCGCCTCGGTTCTCGCGCTTTCGGCGTTCTGGCAGGTTGATGCGCAAACGCGTAAGAGAGGAACTCGTAAGGCTGCTGTACCGGCGGTTCGATTTACCTCAGGCAATAGCGCACTGAAAATTCCTCTCGAGATCGACAACAACCTTCTTCTGTTGCGAGTGAGTGTTAATGATTCCAAGCCCATGAAGTTCATCTTTGATACGGGCGCGTCTCACTCGACCATCAGTTCACAACGGGCGACAGAACTGGGATTGAAAACTGAAGGTGAAGTCAGCGGTAGAGCTACGGGTGGCCCAATTCGAGTCGCTTTTATCAAAGGCGTTTCGTTAAGTGTTTTGGGTGCAGCAGTGTCTAACCAGTCGATCGGTTCGATGCCATTCCCCGCAGTACCCGGTTTCGAATTTGACGGGATAATTGGTTACGACTTCATCAATCAATTTGTGATTGAGATCGATTACCTGAATAAATTTATGAATCTGTATGACCCGCGCGCTTACGCCTACCGAGGAAAGGAAAAGGCAATTCCACTTCTGTTTGACGGCGGAAGAATTCCATTTGTCGTGACGAAGATGGTTTTTGAGGGACGTGCTCCGTTGGAGGCGAAGTTGGAAATAGACACGGGAGGAGACGGCACATTTGTAATTCGTTATCCGTATGTGAAGAAGCAGCGACTACTCGACGCCGTGCCAAACGCGACCAAAAATCGCGGAATGGGAGCGGGTGGAGAGCAGCAGCGAGTGATCGGACAAGTCAAAGCCGCACACGTGGGTCGATTCATCCTGAAGGATTTGCCACTTGCGCTTGACACCGAAGGGGAATCTGCGGCTGAAGATCTAGACGGCGTGATAGGCGGTGAGATCTTCCGTCGGTTTAAAATGATCCTTGATTACCGTCACCGGCGAATGTTTCTCGAACCCAACAAGAGTTTCAACGACCCGTACAACCTTGAGATTGGTGGTTGATGGAAATCGTCACAGTGCCCGAAAACTAATGTCTGATTCGGCCATCGACTGAACGACACGCAGAGATTATGACCGCGGCCATGATTGACCAAGAGGTTGGAGGTTCAGGAACGGCAGTTACTTTAATACAAGTGTTGGCGCTGAGGTAGATCTTCGCCCCTCTCCTTGCCTCGGCAGTGTCTACTTTTCGAGTGGATGTTTTAGTGAGTCAATTCGACCGTTGACACAAATGATCTTCAGACGTAGACTCCGGGACACTCACAACCCCGGCTATAAAGCTCCCAGGCGAATCAGGTTTCTAACTCCCTACTTGGAATTCTTCTCTTGGTGGAGGTCGTATGTCTCTCTCTACTCGCGGTGAAACCTTTATCGACACGAAAAAATCGTTAGCAGTAATTGCTTTGTTTGTGACGCTGGCAGTCGCGTTGCTTGCAGGTACAGTCGTTTCAGAGTCGAACTCCTCTAAGGAATCCGCGAAAGCGCGGCCTCCCAACGCGAAGGCCTGCTGCACTGACGATATCGACAAGCTACATCTCTTAGCTGCCTCATACTACAGCGTTAAAGATAATTATCGCTCTAACTTGATGCTCAACAACAAAGGACCCGATCCGGTCGAAGTTCGTCCGACCCTGTTTGCCCTTAATGGCAATCGCGTTGAGGCTCCGCCGATCATCGTCCCGGGTGAGTCGTTCCAAAACGTCGATCTCGAAGCGCTGGGTGCTATTTCCGGAACCATATTCGAGGAAGGGAGTTTGCAGTTGGTACACAAGGGCCCTGACCTTGTTATTGGAGCGCAGTTGTACATAGTGAACGAATCGCGCAGTCTTAGCCTCGATGAGAAACTTGCTGAGTTTCAGGGCCTGCCCTCAACTCAACTCGAGGGTGTGTGGTGGATACCGCCGCACAGCAACGTGGACCTCATTCTCAGTAACACCAGTGACAACACTGTAACCGCCGAAGTTAAGGGGATACAGGAACCAACAACACTGACGCTGTCCGCACACGAAACCCGGAAGATACGGCTCGATCAGGAAGGTCACGGATGGTCCAGGAATAATTACGGTGCTGCTTCGGTAACTCATTCCGGTCCTAAAGGCGCACTTATCGCTCGTGTCCTTACTACCGGCAAAGACTCGGGTTACTCCTTCTCAACACAGTTCTCTTATCCACAAGGCGCAAAATCTGCTGGTTATCAAGGCGTTGGACTGCGGCTCGAAAAAGTGGCCAACCAGCGACTGGAAGCGTTCGCGATTGCTCGTAATGTCGGACAAGCTCCGTCGGTGCTAAACGGACGTGTAACCTATACAACCAACACCGGCGACGCTGGGGTAATTCAATTGCCGCCACAGAACCTCGCGCCGGGAGAGGTCGCGTTAATCGACGTCGACCGAAATGCACGACGTGTAGTCGAACAGAAAAATGTGGTATCGGCGGGTCTCGAGTTTGAATACTCGACGCCTCCCGGCAGTGTGATCATAGTAGCCCAAAGCGTTAGCCCCGATCGTAATCAGGTGTTTCGCGTTCCGATGTGGGACGTACCGGCGCAACGAAACGGAACCGGCGGATATCCGTGGTTCATTGAAGGGAAATCTTCAACCTTCGTTCATATAAAGAACGTCACGGATAAAGACCAGGAGTTTACATTTGCGTTGACCTTTGAGGGTGGCGAGTACTCGACGGGGGTTAAGAAACTTAAGCCAAAGCAGTCTACCGTGTTTGATATCCGCGCCCTGCGTGACAATCAAGTTCCGGACGAAAAAGGCAACGTGATTTCTTTGCAGGCCAGTCACGGCAAAATAGTTTGGTCGGTTCGTGGTCGCGACCCCCTGGCTTTGCTCGGGAGATCAGAACAGGTGGATCTCGAAAAGGGCATTAGTAGCAGTTATGCCTGTTTCATGTGCTGCCCAAATAGCTTTAGGCTGTCGTGGATTGAGCCTGTTTCGTTGACCCTTCCGGTAGGAAACTTTGCAACAACTCGTGGTGTGGAGAGGGATCAAACTTGTTACGGCTCAATGACCCCATCCTACTTCTATGGAGATACCTGGAGCGTCGGTAATTCAAGTGTCTCAAGCGTTGACGGGCTTGGTGATTCGGCCGAAGTTAGTGGAGTGGACTCCGGTAGTGACATTTTGACGGCGCACTGGGAAGTCCACTCGTTTACGATGGAGCACGCCGACGGCATACCCTTCTGCGTAGACCAGAGCGAAACGACTGAGCCAACGACTCCGGTGCAAGTGCGAAGACCGCATCACCTTAAGGTGGGAAATGATTTAATGGGCTCATCAAACACTTGTGGTGGCCAGAAGAGAATAATCGACTGGATAGTGCATGATCAGCAACATAATACTGTGGGCAGTATTATCATCATTGAAGTTCCTCCTGTCGCTAACCCAACTGACTCTTGCGCAAATCAGGCCGTCACCTACACCAACAATTGCACACCGGGGCTTGTCAACTCGGCTGGGATCTTCGAAGACAGGATTACAACGGGCTGTCCCGGCAGTGGGAGTTGCGGATTTGATTGGGAACCAAACAAGTGGAAATGGTGCAACGGCGCCGTAAAGTCGGACATGGCGACGCTAAACTACAACGTTCACCACAACGAAATTAAGTTAAATGGAAGTGCCGCTTCTATAGTAGACACTGAAATACAACCGTAGAGGAGGAATGCGATGAGATTCGTCAAAATCTTTAGTACTACCACTTTGATGCTGGCAGCAAGTGCGGTGATTTTCTACGCTGCTTCCTCTTCGCGATCAAAGCTCAAGACAGCTCGGATCGAGAACGACGTGGTTTCGTCCACCCAGGCTGCGAATCAGACAACCTCAAACCCTACAGAGGACGGAGCAATTTCGGGCAGAGTGCTTGATGCCGATGGTGTACCTCTTGAAAAGGTCGTCGTAATGGCCGAGAACATTGCGCTTCCCGCTCGTAATCTACCGCGAGCTGAGACTAACCGGGAGGGTGAATTCACTATTGCAGGCCTGACACCAGGACGATACGAGATCTATACGAAAAAAGAGGAAGATGGCTATCCTCGTACTGAGTTCAATTTGTATGACGTTGGGCCACCCAATCCACAGGTTACAGTTAACTCGCGGCAGACTGCTCAAGGAATAACAGTGCGGTTGGGTCCAAAAGCTGCTCTGTTGACAGGTCAAGTGGTCGACGCAGTCACCAAAGAACCTCTGAGACACGCTGACATTACGGTTCGCCGTGTGGACATGCCGGATCGATTTCTTAGAACCGGATTGGCCTTGCCAGTCGAACTGGGTGAGTTCAAGTTGCTCGTCCCCTCTGTAGCTTTCACTGTGAAGGTGACGGAAGCCGGTTATGAGGATTGGTACTACAAGTCGGGTGATGGACAAAAGGCGAGTTCCCTGCTCCTCGAGTCCGACACTACGAAGCACCTGATGATTGCGCTTCAACGCAAGCGCGCGAAATAAATCGGTGTGAGCGATGAGATACGCAAGGCGCAGAGCAAAGTTGTCGAGATGATTATGCCTGGCATTCGCAAGGCAGCGCGTTTGGGTAATGAACCTTTTTTGATCCTCGGCCACATGATTATGTGCAAGATGGTATTCGTCTGGCTTTGCCCTAAAAGTTCGGAAATCCCACCCACGGCAGTGGGTGGATTGGTTCAGATCCTTTCTACAAAGATCTCCTGAAAGCAACTGAATCCCACCCACGGCAGTGGGTGGTTTGGTTCAGATCCCTTCTCCAAAGATCTCCTGAAAGCAACTTAATCCCACCCACGGCAGTGGGTGGATACTTCAAATCCCTATCGAAAGAACTTGAACCGATCCACCAACTACCGTTGGTGGGATTCCAAAGTCACCATCTAAATCTTATTTAGAAAGTATTTGAATAAACCACCC
>DATIBX010000727.1:0-2799 GCA_035457105.1 Pyrinomonadaceae bacterium | reverse complement strand
CAAACCAGATTGCATTTGCCTCGGAAGCTCTAATTTCAGCGCTGGCGAGGGGACAGGCTGACTGGCGATCCCGTACTATGAAGCGCTACAAAAAAAGAGGAAATGCTATGAAAGAGATGGTTCAACTTTGGGGCGTAGTGTCATTTGTTCTGCTAATGGTTGCAACCACTTCCGCTCAAGACCAGATCGACGTAGATTCCAAGTACAAGACCGCCGACCCAAACAGCGCTGTAATTGAAGGACGAATTGTCTTGCCTTCCGGGTTCTCCGCAGAAAGACATGTTCGCATAACCCTCAAGACTCAAGTAATGACCCTTTCAAATCGATATACAAACAAACAAGGGGAGTTCCGATTCGACAATTTAAGTGAAGGGATCTACTACATCCAGGCCGAAGTTGAAGGTGAAGAATTTGAGCCCGTCGTGCAAAAGATAGCTCTTGGTCGCGGTATCGTCGGCGAGGTTACGATCCAGCTGCGGGACAAGAAATCGCCAGTCTCACTCAATACTTCCAGAGTCGTATCGGTCGCCGAACTAAGGCAGTCCGTGCCTTCACCAGCAAAGAAAGAATATGAGTTGGGTTTAAAACTAGTCGCCAAAGGTAATGTTCTTGAAGCCGCATCCCATTTTCAACAGGCAATATCGCTGTATCCGGAGTATCTTGCCGCACGTAACGATCTGGGTGCTCAATTCCTTAAACTGAAACGAATTGACGAAGCAGAGAATGCTTTTAAGATCGTGATAGAAAGAGATCCCAAGAACTTTAATGCAAAGTTCAATCTTGGACTCGTGCGTGTTGAGCGAAAGGATTACTTGGAAGCGATCAATCAATTGAATCAGGCGATTGTGATCGATAGTACGCGTCCTGTCGCTCGGTTGTGGCTGGGCGTTGCGATGTTTGAATCCGGCGACATCCCAGCAGCTGAGAGAGAGTTGACAAAGGCTCTAGTCATGGATGGGTCTGAGTGCCTTTCAGCTCATTATCACCTAGCTCGCATCTATGCCCTCCGAGGAGATACGGCTGAAGCATTGCGCTCCCTTCGTGCTTATTTAGATGACGCACCGAAAGGTGAATATGTGAGTGACGCCCGGGAGCTTGAGAAAAAATTGCAACAACAATCAAAACATTAAGACTCGTCCGTTACACTCGCCACCAACCGAATCCGTCCCTAGCGCGCAATTGTGAAACTCGTCGAACGACTAACCGTGCTCCTGTCATCGCTGACTGTTACCTTCAGCTCATACGAACCTGGCGGGAATTTATCGAGTGGGAAGGAACTTGCGTACTTGATCTGTCCACTTTCATCTGGCGTTGGAAGTTCACCAGGGGTTTTCACTAGAGAACGATGGTTCTGCAGAATCTCAACAGTGACCTGGAGCGGCGCAGTATATCCCTTCGCCGGCCAAGCCGCGAAAAAGAACGCCAGCTGCTGAGTAACTGATTTGAGCACTGGTTCGCCCAAATTTGGATAGATCAAAAGTTCACCGTAGTGAAACGGTTGATCGCTTTTCTGCTCTTCTGGCGTAAGCTTTTCTGCACGCCTCAATACTGCCACGCTACTGAGCCGTGGCTTCGTTTCATCAATGGTGGGAATATCAATTGTGGTCTTTTTGACGGTAACTTTCCCAGTCGAACCATCAAAGGCAATCAGCTCCAGCGTGTACGTTCCCGGAGGAAGCTGTGTTTCACGGTAAAAAAGGACTTCTCCCTTTTTTGCGACGTCGAGCTGGTCTAATGGGCCAGTTAGCGGATAATTCTGACTCAGTTTTTGAACCACTTGGTTCGCCTCATTTCGGATTAAGGCAACAAGTGAAAAATCCGCCCTGTAGCTCTTGTTGTCATTACTGGTAAATGAGAATGCAGAAATTGGCGCCTCTGCCAAAATCAATGACAGCCCGGGACGATTTGGCGCAGGAAAACTATGAGCTGCAGCCCTAAACGGAATTGCCTTTGAGTTTGCTGTTGCGTTTCGCGCAGCCGCAATTGCCGGGGCCTCATACTCGAGCACGGGAAGCTGCCCAAGCGACTCGACAGCGTAGTATCCCTTACGAGTCTGCACCTCAAGATTCGGATGGTTCAACTTCACACTAATCTGCCGGAATTTTCCGTTGTAGTCCTCATTCTTAGGAACGTACGTGATCATGTAATAACCGTGCATATCGTCGTTGATACGACGGACCCCACCGGCTAAATCGTTTGTATCGTGGATCAAGAACCCGCCCGTTTGATCGGCAAGTTGACCCAAGCCGCTCCGCGGATCAAAACGCAGCAACTCCTCGTTTCTCTCGAGAGACTTCATATACGGCCCGCTTGACATGCGATCAGAACCGCGGCTCTGTTGTCCCAGACGCTGCGCTACAATCGAATTGAGTTCACGGGCTGATTCGGCAGTGCCACTCTCGGTACGCAAGCCCGCGGCGTCAATAGTATAAATGCTGACATTAGCCCGATTGGCTGCGCTGACTACGGCAGGAAACTTGGTCTGAACTGAGGTGGGCAGCGCCAAGCCCTCGGAAAAGAAAATGATCGTCTTTCTCCCAGGAAGATTCCGCATAGGATTGATCACAGCGAGTAATCCGTTAATCGTGGCAAATCCTTGTTGGTCTCGCTCGAGAGCTTCGAACTGTTGGAGGATGTTTGATTCCATCTCAACAAGTTTTTGCGCGGCCGCCGCCTGTCCCGCAGCTTGTCCTGCTGCTGCTGCTCCGCCACTATCACCACCCGCCCCGGCGCTCGCTGCGGCTGCCTGTGACGAATCTATCTGGCGATCCAGCGCCGAACTGCGATCTGCGAGATCCC
>DATIBX010000726.1:0-2826 GCA_035457105.1 Pyrinomonadaceae bacterium | reverse complement strand
GAAGCTGGCGCCCTGTGCTTCAACGCGACGAAGGGCAAATACTACACGCCGTACATGTTCCCGAAAGGGTTTGATAACTTGAAATGGGGAGGCATAGGGAGCATGGACGCCTTTAAGAATGATGTTGCGCAGAATACCCTTCCTAGCTTCAGCTATATCGAGCCGGCGTTTTTTCCGCAGACTCTCGATTTAAGCGACCTGACGGACTATCATCCGCCCGAGAGTCTTTATGCCGGTGAAGGCTTCATAAAGGACATCTTTAACACCCTTACGAGCAATCCGAAGGTATGGGCCAACACGCTTCTTATCATCACCTTCGACGAGCATGGGGGAACCTATGATCACCTGATGCCACCGGCGAACGCGATTCCGCCTGACACCAATACCAATCCGAACTTCAACTTCAAACGCTACGGTGTAAGGATCCCGACGCTTTTGATTTCGCCATGGGTGACCCCAGGAACGATTTTCCGAGCTGGGTACTATCCGGAAGTAGCGGACAAGACACTGTTGCCGTACGACCATACTTCAGTGTTGGCGACACTGTGCAAATGGAAGGGAATTAATTACAAGAGCCAGGGACAATTTCCGAACTACTACCTGGGCAATCGCACGGCCGCCGCTCCGACTTTCGACGGCGTGATTACGAACACCAGCAATCCGGGCAAGCCGAATTTGGCGCAGCATAGTTGCAGCGCGGGGCTGACTGGGGTCGTCAAACGTCGTGAGTTGATCCGATCAATGATTCGAGGTGTGGCCGAAATCACCGGACAGTCAGAAGCTGAGGTTGCAGCACAGGGAACCGTTGAAGAGATTCTTAAAACCTGCAAAACGGCAACAGAGCTTGAGTCCTACTTTAAAGATCTGGCCGCCAAGAATGGTAAGTCGCCAGCTTGATTCGATGCTGTCTTGTATAGCTGACTCCGTGCAACCTTTGTGTTCTCTGTGCCTCCGTGGTGGAGCATAATCCCAAGGAATCTTCACTACAGAGTCACAGAGTCCACAAAGGTTGCACAGAGACTACTAATCATTGAGTCCTTTTCCGATGAGGATCTTCTGTATGGATTTTTCGACCCTTGACTCTCGAGTCTTGGATTGTTTGGGTGCTGAAAAATAAAGGACGTAGGCTCGTTGGCGACCCGGTGTCAACGCATTGAAGGCGGTTTTCAGGGCAGGGGATGCGTCTAATTTATTTTGAAACTCTTCAGGAATAGCGAACTCGGAAGTCTTCTTATAACTCACTTTCAAACCGGCCTTTTCGATTTCAATCGCTTCTTGAATATAGGCTTTCAAGACTGTCTTCATCTTGACTATTTCGCGAGTACCGGTGAACCGAATCTGTCGCGTGGCCTGAGTGTTCTTCGTCTGTTGGACGAGAATACTCTTGGGATCTTTTAACAGGGCGCCTTTGAAAAATAGGAGCGCACAGTATTCCTTAAATGTATGGATTAGAACCACGTTGCTTTTCTGAAACGTGTAGCAGGGAACACCCCATTTCAATTCTTCGGTCAACTGACAGCCGAGAACGATCGATCGCAGTTTCTCTAACTCCCCTGCCACCGTTTGGTTTTATTGAAATAAAAATCAACCTTAGGATTCATTTTCTGTTGATCCCTTCTCATGATTTTACATTCAGCAATAATATCCTGAAATTTTCTATTCTTACTTGGCAGATCGGGTAGTGTCTTGATTTGGCTTACTCTGTGCAACCTTTGTGTTCTCGGTGTCTCAGTGGTGATGTTTTTCTTGAGCACTTTGCCCACCTAAGAAGCCACAGAGAACACAAAGGTCGCACCAAGCAGGTTCAAAAATATTCCTATCAAAACCGTCGATCCGTTGTTTGGTAAATTGATTCGAATTTGACGGGTTGGTAAGGTCGTCTTCATGTCTGAGTGTTCCACCGACCAGATACGCGAATTGCTCGACTCCCTCTATCGCACAGAGTCGGGACGAATCCTGGCAACTCTAATCCGCTTGCTCGGTGATTTTGATCTTGCCGAGGAGGCAATGCACGAAGCTTTTGCCGCTGCACTGAGCGTGTGGCCAAGTAATGGAGTACCCGGTAACCCGCGACCATGGTTGATTTCGACGGCCCGATTCAAAGCCATTGATACTCTGCGACGACGGTCAAGATTTGATGCGTCTCAGGACGAGCTCGCGCGATATCTCGAAGCGCAGTTGAGTTCGGCGGAACAGTCCAATGAAGAGGACCATGTTGATGATGATCGGCTGCGCTTGATTTTTACGTGTTGTCATCCGTCTCTACCAGCTGAAGCGCGTGTTGCGCTCACTTTGCGTGAGGTATGCGGGCTGACCACCGAGGAGATAGCAAAAGCCTTCCTCATCACTCCGCGTACCCTCGCGCAGCGCATTGTTCGTGCAAAGGCAAAGATTCGAGAGACAAAGATTCCGTACGAGGTGCCGTCGTCGGAGGAGTTACCCGAGCGACTGGGAGCCGTGCTTCAGGTCATCTATCTCGTTTTTAACGAGGGTTATTCCGCTGCGACCGGAAGGGAGGTGATGAGGACCGAACTAACCGGCGAGGCAATTCGACTGGCCAGGTTGCTGATGGAACTCCAGCCAGAGCCGGAAGTCGTTGGACTGCTTGCCTTGATGTTGCTACAGGAATCCCGTCACGCTGCGAGAACTTCGCCGACAGGAGAGCTGATTTTGTTGGAGAACCAGGATCGCTCTCTCTGGAACCGAGAGCAGATTGCGGAGGGGGTAGCATTGCTGGAGAGAGCCTTGAAATCCCGCCGCTTCGGCTCCTACACATTGCAGGCTGCGATCGCCGCCGTTCACGCGGAAGCGAAGTCGATCGATACG
>DATIBX010000725.1:0-5783 GCA_035457105.1 Pyrinomonadaceae bacterium | reverse complement strand
ATAGAGCCCGGTAAAACACTTCGTCAAACTTATCAGAGATGAACTGATGTTCAGGTGATTGTGCCATTTCATTGCTTTCTTGAGGCTAACATGCGGCTTACGGACAGACAGAAGCAATCTACCTTCTGTTCCGCAACTGCTTCCGAATCCAGGGTGGATTGCGCCGGAGATCCAGAATGGCATAAACGTAAACTACGTCATCTTCCATCTCATAATAGATACCGAACGGGAATCGCTTCGACAGCATTCGATGGAATTCAAAGTAGATTGGATGAACGCCCGCAAAAAGAACTAATGAGTCAAGATCGGAAAGAATCGAATCGAGAAAGTAATCGCCAACTCCAGTTTCGCACGATTCATAGAATTGTGCGCCCGACTCGAGGTCTTCTGCCGCGTCCTCGAGTATTACAACGGTCATGGTTCAGAGCTTCGTAGACGGGATCTGAGTTCTGCCAGAGTCAAAAACTTTGCTTCTCCGCTCTGCGCTCGCGCTTTTCTCTCAGCCAAAACGTCTTTATGCCAGTCCGGTGACGGTATCTCGTCACCCCATCGGTTGAGGGAGTCCCAAAGCTGGTCCATGGCCTGCAGTCGTTCGGTCACTGACATCTTCTCTATCTGTGAAGATTCAATCATGTGGTCACACTACCACCTCTAGGCGCGGGCTTGCAAGACGCAACTCGCGAGAGTTCCTGTGAGGATTACAGAGGTGTTTTCATCAGGTCATTGGCGGGTCCATTAAGGGTCCAATATCTTGTCCTGAGAGTACCTTTGACTACCTTACGGTGCTATCCATGCCGCAGGTTTCCTTTGAATTCCTGTAAATCGCTTCTCTTTCACGGCGGCGACACGGGTTCGATTCCCGTACGGAACGCCATCCGCATTTTGAGCTGTTTGAGAGTTTCATTGAGGATCATGGTCGTGATTCTCCCAGGGGTTCGACAGCACACTCCAGCGCAGACCTTATGTCAATCGCGGCGTCATCGAAATCGAGGACTGACCAACAATGTGCCCTGCTCAGATTTCTTCGCGACTGTCAACGTCAACTAGCGTAACTGTGTTAGAAAGCAGGCCAGTGCGCAATGACTCGACACCACAGGCAGGTGGCGCAACCTGGTTTCCCAATGCCAAATATGGAGAGTTCTTACTGATGATCGATTCGTGGTCCTGACCCAGAATGCTGACAATGTAATTTTCAACAGGTGCTGACAATTCGCCCGTCCACTTCGCGATTATTCCGCCCCATCAGGAAGTGAGAATTCAAGTTGGCCCGAATCCTGGTTGAAGTCCCACCGGAGAATTTTGTCCAGTCCCCATGCTTTTTTGTGTGCTTCCGTCTTTAATTGAAGTTCTTCAATACTCAGTTTTGAAGCGTTGCGAAATCAGAGGGAACCGTCGTCTGGTCTTGGTCCAAACAAGGTGTTAGGGCCATTAGAACCAGGAACGTGATTGCTATTAATTTCATATAATCGGGAACCAAACTTGAATGCTCCGTTTTTGTCTTAGAAGCAGCTCAGAATTCCATTGCGACGATCTCGATTTGAATAATTCTACGTTTTAGCAGTTTCTCGGGAACCACCCTCTTGTCGCTCGATTTGTGTTCGATGTGAAACTTAATTCCCTGATATTCAAAAAACCATGTTTCCTCGGCAGTGGTTGTATAAGACTCCGCCTTTCCATACGCGTTGAAAACATCCTGTAAACTGCTGCGACCGACGATAATTCCCCGTCCCGTGAACGCTCGGCTCTCCGGCCTGAGACCAATGCTAAATATTCTCTGTTCAGGATCCTCGTAACGATACCAAAATGACATTCCGGTATCGCGGTATCTAATTTCGTAAGAGTACTGGTTATGTTCGATCAATGCATAATTGTCGCCATACCTGGAGGTCACACTGTTCTTCGTTGAATACCCGACTGTTATTCCGTCGATGCCGAGACCGGCAGCTACATAAACAGCTCGACCTTCAGTCTGCACCAAATTGGCAAAAACAGATAACGTTACACTTAAGCTAATGGCTAAGATCTTATGACCAATGATTTTCATTACCCTTAACGAACTTCTTGTTGTGTCTCCTCGAGAGCAACGAGCGGAATCCACTTATAGGAAACATCACTGCATTCGATGAGCCATCGACTACCGCAGGACCACTCAATCTCATGCAATACAAAACCGCGCTGAGAGCCAGCAAACAACTTAACAACTATTTCAAGTGAACGATGCTCGTTGCGCGCTCCTGTCGCTGGCTCGCGCATGATTATCTCCTCGACCCATCCATCATGAGGTGCACGATGATCACTGAAGTCATAGTGCCAAGGGGCAGATGCAAAATTGTAAGCTGCAATAGGCAAGTGGTTTCTCACTGATTCAAGGTAGTCACAGTACTTCGACCACTGAGACTGCCATTCTTGGTAAGAATTGAGTGGTCTATCGTCATTTAGGATGTAAGCCATCGTTTTTGTGTTGAGCCCAAGCCGAAACAGATTCTAATGCTCGCCGAACGCACTCTGGTAAACCAAATTCCGAACAACCGCTCTTCGTGGGTTAGCACCAGCACCTGGACTTTGCGCTTATCAAAAAGGGAGCGCAGAAAACCACTCTTGTAGGTTGCACTTATAATTACTCCATCATGGACGTCCGGTTCCTGGATGTAACCAATGAATCTTTGATCAGACACTTCAGAACCTTAAACCAAGCTCTTTTATGGATACCGCAAGAAAGGATGGCCTCCCCGCGACCGACGCGAGTGATGCCGTTTTCTTACGTCTTCAAATGACGGCGGATCTCAGCGATCAACGCGCTCTCCGCGTATGAGACGCCGTCCATGTGGAAGAGTTGGGCTATCCCGCCTGCGGCTTGCGCCACGTCTTCGCACGCCTTGATCATGGTCGCAATCCGTTTTTCCGATTCCTCGGGCGGAAGGACGGAGAGACCGATTCGGATCGCTTCTAAAGCCGTCCGAAAGACTTCGTCCGATGGGCGGTGTGCTAGCCAATCGAGAAGCTGATCATAATCAGCAGACCCCTGTTCAACCCCACGTTGCTTCGCGATATCAAGAATGGTGTCGCGCTCGGCATCGCTGACTTGGCCATCGATCCAGGCGACCTCGACCAGTGGCGCCAGGATGAACGCCGAACCCGTGTTGAGGGTGACGCCGAGCTTCTGTATGCGCTCAAGAAGCGCCGGTTCGTCCGCGTGAAGTTTCTCCGCCAGCGCGTGAGCAATCTCGCTCAACTGGGCCTTCTGACGCAGCTTCGCTATCAGCTTGGCATCCTCCCGACGGAAATATGCCTCCTCCTCGCCACGCTCACGGTCGCGGAAGACGTCCTTTGCCATACTACCTCCAATCGATGCCCCGGTGCGGGGCCTGCGCGATACCAAACCAGGTCTAAACCTCCACCCAGTCTTTTGATTGTCCTGAAACGCAAAGACCGTGAACGCGCTTCGCTACCATGCCCTCAAGCTGTTGAGATTGCATAACCGCAAATAGATCCACCCTCTGTCCAGAACATGATCAGTATACCTGAGTCTTCCGCTCATGCTCTTGGCGTAAAAGCACAGTTGCTAGTTTTCATGATTCCAATCATTATTGGGATGATCGCGGCAGACTCTATTCCCATTACCTCGGACGTCAAGCAGAATTTGCGGAGGCTTTCCATTTCCTTTAGCCAGGAAATAATCTGGTTCCAAGTCGGAATGCTTTGCGACACCAAAGCTATTAATGCCGCTGCATGCTGCTGTCAGGTGAAGGTTCCCTTACTCGCCGCGATTTTCACGCACCTCGTAACGCAGCTCCACGATGCCATTTTGGTAGGCCTTGACTTCCAGGAGATGGAGAGTAACGTCCCTGCCGAGCTTGTCAAAAAATGATATTCCGTCGCCTATCACGATGGGCACGATCGAATAACGAATCTCGTCGGCCAGTCCACGACGAAGACATTCACCGGATACAGCCCCACCTCCCACAAACCAGATGGCGCTGAACGCAGGCCGCAGTCGCTCATTCACCAACTGCGTGAGATCGCCTGAATAGAACTCGACGCTATCGCGAGTTCGCGGCAGATTGCGACTTGTAAGTACGAAGGTAGGCTTGTCGCCGTAGGACCAGCCCAGACCCCTGCTCTCAAAATTCAAAGCGGTCTCATAAGTACGAGATCCCATCACATAGCAGTCGATCTTCTTGAGGAAAGCTTCGACATCGCTTGGATCCAAAGAATCCCCATCTGTGAACTCGTCTGATGTCTCGAGCCAGTCGACGCTCCCGTCCTTGCGAGCGATAAACCCGTCAAGGCTCGCCGCCATGTGAATAGTGACACGCGAATCGTTGTTTGCCATAGCTTTGACGTATGCTTTGCTCTTTGAGTCTTCTCTGCGATCTCTGTGTCCTCTGTGTTAATTATGACACGGCTATGATTAACACAGAGGACACAGAGACACCGAGATCGCAGAGAAGATTTCAAACACCCAAGTCGAAGACTCCTGACGATTTTTCGGGCAAAGCCTATAAAGCCTGAGGTTCGCGCGCCTCCTTCATCGGTGGCTTATTCGCGTCGCAATGCACTGGCAGGGAACACTCGCCACAAAAATCATCGGGAGAAAATGTGCGGCACGGGAAATCTGAAACGAAAGATGTGACGGCAGTGAGTCACTAGTCAAATACAAGCTTCTCATTAAAAAACGGCAACAGCCTTGTCTCCATTCTCTGCCTTATCAAACTGCCGTGATCACCGTTCGCGTAGACTTCAAACTGGTGTGGAATGTTTAGTTCCGAAAAGGTGTTTGAGAGAAGCTTCACGCCCATGCGGATGTGCTCGAACTCTTCCTTTTCGCCGTAGTCGAGAAATATTCCGCGAAGTTTCTTCAAGTTCTCTTTATTTTCTTTGGCTATATAGACGGGAAAGTTTGAGCGCCATTTCGCATAGACCGGTTCATTTTTTCGCACGCATGGCGTATCTGTTAGCAGTTTACCTTCGGCCGGCGGATTGCAAATTCCAGACTTAGGTTCAAAGGGAAAGTCTACAAAAAACGGGGCACGATTCGGATTCGGTGAGAAGGCCGCCGACAATGCGACCATTGCTGAATAGTAAAACTGCGCGAAGCTTCTCTGTGGTTCGTTCAACTGATCCCTCGAAGTAAGCTGGAGCACACCAGACCACGCACTATTTGCTTCACCCATGTCGGCTTCCATCGCGAGACAACAAGGGCTCAGTGCATACACGGCACTAAAAATCTCGGGATGTTTCATTCCCAGCATCATTGAGCCATAGCCCCCCATGGAGTGTCCTGCGATGCCACGACTTTTGGCCTGTTGAATCGTCCGGTAATTGGTGTCTATATAGTTGACGAGGTCCCGAACGATAAAATCCTCCCAGTTGCCGGTAACCACGGAATTCGTATAGAAAGAACCTTTGTAGGCATTTGAACCATTGGCAGCGACGACGATCATCTCACGCACTTCGCCGTTCTTAATCGAATTGTCCATCAAAGTTTGAAGCTTCATCCCCTGATACTGACCGTTGATCCAGACGCTGCTGTTGGCAGTGAAGCCATGTAGCAAGTACAAAGTCGGATAACGCTTGGACGAACTTTCATATCCACTTGGTAAATACACGTAGACTGGTTGTTCTGTTGGATCACCAAGCAAATTTCCTTTGAGTGAAGGTGCCTGGATTGTTAATTGGAGGAGTTTGCTTGTGGTCGCGGGCGCCGTACCCTGTTGACTCAGACTACTCGGTAAAAAGAACGTTAAAAGCAGAATTGCTGGAAGAGCTGTTGCGACTCTCTT
>DATIBX010000724.1:0-3406 GCA_035457105.1 Pyrinomonadaceae bacterium | reverse complement strand
AACGGTGAGTTAGGGATTCTTCCTGGTCACACTCCTTTAATCTCACAGTTGAAGACCGGTGTTCTCACCTATGTCCAAGATGGAAAGAGTTCGCAACTTCACGTGTCAGGTGGTTTCGTTGAGGTTAGAGAAGATAAAGTTTCCGTACTCGCGGAAGTGGCTGAGCGACCTGAAGAAATTGATGGAGCGTCAGCGCGTTCTGCACGCGAGCGACTTGAAAAACAGTTAAGCGGCTGGAGTGGGAGTGAGGAGGATCTCGAAATAGCGCGAACTGAATTAGCGCGGTCCGAGGTTCGACTTCAATTAGCCGCTCGTTCCTAACTGCTGCGATCTTTCAGCAGTTAGCCCTTCAAAGTTGCGCCTGTCTTAATTGCCAGGCGCATTTCTTTCACTGCGTTAGCCAATCCACTAAAAACTGCACGGGCGATGATGTTGTGGCCAATGTTGAATTCGGTGATTTCTACGATCGCTGCGACAGCGCCAATATTTCGATAAGTCAATCCATGACCCGCCGCGACATGAAGTCCATATTGTGTCGCGAGTGCAGCACCCTCTCGTAACCTTCTTAATTCCTGCGACGCACGAGCTGCACCTTCACCGTGAATTCCCCGTGCGCCTAGTGTGGCTTCAGCATACGCCGCGGTGCATAGCTCGACTTGTTGTGCACCAACTTCGTGGGCCACCTCGATTTGGTGCGGATCAGGATCGATAAAGAGACTCGCCAGTATGTTTCCTTGACGAAGACGTGCCACCGCCGCACGAACAATCGACACGTTGGCTTTGACGTCGAGACCACCTTCGGTAGTGATCTCATCAGCTTTTTCTGCGACGAGAGTAACAGCGTCCGGCTTAGTATCCAGCGCGACTTTCAACATCTCTTCAGTCGCAGCCATCTCGAGATTGAGGTAGGTGCTTACACTGTCTCGTAATAACTGAACATCTTTGTCTTGAATGTGACGACGATCGCCTCGCAGGTGGACCGTAATACCATCCGCGCCGGCTTGCTCGCACGCCATTGCGGCTGCGATGACGCTTGGTTCAGGGGCGCGCCTGGCCTGTCGGACAGTGGCGACGTGATCGATGTTGACGTTGAGACGAGCCGACATGGAATTTTGGGTCTTTGGGCTTTGGCCTTTGACCTTGTTTGTTCTAGCTGTTTAAGGTTACCTAAAACAAAGCACGAAGTACAAAGTACCTCAAGGCACCCGGAGTTCTTTCACAGCTCTGATAGCACTATCGTAAACACCTCGACGCGCTTGCTGACGGATGAGGCCCACTTCAGTGAGCATCCTAAAGCTATCGCTGAACAAGCTAATCTTACTACCTTCGTTATGGTCCCATCTAACAGGTACCTCGCGAAGTCTTAGGCCCGCTTTATAGGCCAGATAGATTAATTCAACATCAAATCCAAACCGATCGACGGTTGCTGCCTCAATGAGTGGTTTACACACATCCATGCGAAATGCTTTGAATCCACACTGAGTGTCCCAGAACGGCAAACCGGTAGCGAGTCTAACCGCAAGATTGAAGACTCTTCCTCCTTGCTCCCGACGCCACGGCTGATGAACTCCAATTAGATCTCGATCCAATGCTCGAGAGCCAAAGGTTACGTCGTACTGATTGTTAAAAATTGGATCGACGAGTTTCGGTACTTCAGTGATTGGTGTTGAAAGATCGGCGTCAGTAAAAAGGGCTACATTCTCGCGCGCTGCTAAGAGACCAAGTCGAACCGCTCTACCCTTTCCGAGATTTGAACGATAAGTGATGACCGAAGTCCGAAGTCCACCACTGTCCTCGAATTTTTGGCGGGCCAACTCCGCTGTGTTGTCGACAGAGCCGTCATCAACCACAATGAGTTCAGCATCTGGCCAATTGGTGCGGAGATAATCGACCACTGTTCCGAGTGAGTTGGCCAGGCGAGTCGCTTCGTTATACGCAGGAATAATAATTGATATGGATCGGGACATTTGAAGGTCTCAGTCGCAATATAGCATAGCAAAATCGCCGCACTCCGTTTCGTGGGACTACTCAGTGCTGTGCTATATTCTGTTTATGGAAGTGGCACGCCAACTAGACAATAACCCCACACCGTACGACACCTTTAAAGTTAATCGAAGGTTCCTCGGGGTTGCAGCGGGGATCATCTTGCTGGCGGCAATTTTTGGCGGAACCCTTGGAAGTTCGCGAAAATTCAGCAAACTCAACCCATCCAGTAAAGCTGCCGGCTATCGGGAAGCCGAAGAAATCGAGAAAGATTACAACGAAGCGGTCTCAACAATCACTGGAAATTATTCAGGCGACATCGATTACGAAAAAGCAACCCAGGCGGCTATTCAGGGCATGCTCTCCACGCTCGATCCGCACTCGGCCTATTTCCCTTACAACGAGTTCAAAAAGCTGAAAGAAGACCAGGATTCTCGCTTCTATGGCATTGGCGTAACCATAGTCCAACATCGCGATGGTGTTTACGTCCAATCAGCAGTCGATGGCACCCCGGCGGCACGAATTGGCCTGCGGTACGGTGATCGAATTCTTGAAGTTGATGGCAAGGATGCCCGCGACTGGAGTAGCGAGCAGGTTTCAAAGAATGTTCGGGGCGGACTTGGCGAGCCTGTAACAGTCAAGGTTGAACGAGCGGGATCTGAGGCGCCTCTGTATTTCACCATCGTGCGCGAAGCAGTTCCGCTCCCGTCTATCCGGAACTCCTACATGATTCGGCCGGGCACTGGCTACATCGGTCTTACTGGAGGATTTCAACGTTCGAGTGATGAAGAGTTACGAGACGCGATAAAGAGACTTAGTGATCAGGGAATGCGTCAGTTGATTCTGGATCTGCGTGGCAACCCCGGAGGGTTGCTGGATCAGGCAATTGAAGTTTCCAGCGAGTTTCTGCCACGTGGACAGGTGATCGTCAAAGTCAAAGGACGCACTGAATATACTGAGCCGTTCGTTTACAAATCCAGTGGCTCTGAGCCTGCTACCGTTCCATTAGTGGTACTCATCAATCGAAACACTGCTTCTGCGTCAGAGATTGTTGCTGGCGCTATTCAGGATCATGGGCGAGGATTAGTCGTCGGAGAAACTAGTTTTGGTAAGGGCCTTGTTCAACGAATATTTCAGTTGCCCTTCAACACCGGTCTGACACTTACAACCGCTCGCTACTACACTCCCTACGGCCGATCTTTACAAAGAGATTATTCGAGTGGTTCGTTATACGACTACTACACGCGTCATGATCCCAATGAAGGATCACGACCATCTTCTCCTTCAGGTAATCTGAACTCGCCGCTCGCGTTGGCTTCTCCGACTCCACACCCGCATAACGGTCCAGCAGTGACGACTGCTGCCGGGCGGATCTTCTATGGCGGTGGTGGCATAACGCCTGACATTGAAGTTAAAGAAACTA
>DATIBX010000723.1:0-6292 GCA_035457105.1 Pyrinomonadaceae bacterium | reverse complement strand
AGTCGACTTAACAAGCGATCCTTTTCGGAACTTAGAGCAAACACTCCCAGTAGTCGATGAAGCGCTTGAGCACCGCGTCCGCCCAGCAAAATAATCGACACATCTCCGTCCTTGGCTTGGGCAGCCGCTTCTATTTCATCGAACATTGCCCGGCCAACTTCATCTTCTGACGGTAGTATTTCGTAATTGACCTGTTGTGATCCCAGCGACGCTAGATAATGAGAGTCGGGCTCGCCATCGCTCAGCCAGATATTACTGCCTGAAACTCTTCGACTGATTATTTCCCTGGTAATTGCTGACACCGATGATCTCACTACGAAGTTACTAAGAGCAGCTCGCTGACTGGTTAGACCAATCCAAATTTCGAAGCCTGACTGTAACATGCGTGGCTAAACAAGACAAGCCACTTATCAGCGTCCTGCGCATATCAACAAACCCTTCTATTTATAGGTAGAAACAAGTCTTTATCGAACTTGACGTACCGCTGCAGCAGTGATAGACATTGCCCTGTAGCCGATAAAGTGGTCTAACCTTTAGTGATTTCCGGTCTCTAACTTCGCGTTGGATTGAGTGGGCAAATGCTCAAGCACGGAATTTCGGCATCGGTTATGATAGCTACCCTAAAAACGTCCCTTCTCCAACTTAAGTTACAGGATTTCGAAACCCTATATGAGCTATTCTCAACTTGAATTGAACGGCAAAGTTGCGGTCGTAATTGGTGGAACTTCAGGTATTGGGCTGGCGATTGCACGTGGGATGGCCGAGGCCGGTGCAGACGTTGTGCCCTCGTCGCGAAGGCTTGAGCAGACCGAGTCGGCGGCCAGGGAAATTGAAGATCGCGGGCGGCGCTCGCTCAGAATTCCCTCTGATGTGGCTGACCGCGGATCGCTGCAAAATCTTCTGAACGAATGTGTTAAGGCATTTGGCAAGGTCGATATTCTGGTAAACTCTGCCGGTCGGACCAAACGCGCGCCAACCCTGGACTTCTCTGAAGAAGACTGGGACAGCATCCTCGATACAAATCTGACCGGAACGTTACGGGCGGCCCAGATTTTTGGTCGTCATATGCTCGAGCGCGAGTACGGCAGCATCATCAACATCGCATCTCTCTCGACATTTGTGGCTCTCTACGAGGTCGCGGCCTATTGTGCGAGCAAGGCAGCCGTCGCGTCGCTGACTAAGTCGTTAGCAATTGAATGGGGCCAGCGAGGTGTGCGAGTCAATGCGATCGCGCCAGGCGTTTTTCGCACGCCACTAAATGAAAAACTGCTCGATGAGACCGAGCGTGGTCGCGAATTCCTCGTGCGAACTCCGATGCGTCGATTCGGAAATGTTGCAGAGTTAGCCGGTGCTGCGATCTTTTTAGCCTCAGATGCTGCAAGTTTCGTCAATGGTGAAGTCCTAACAGTTGACGGAGGGTTTCTAGCGAGTGGCGTAAACCAGTAGATAACTTAATTCGGAGAAGACACATGAATGATGCCGGCGAGGTACTGGAGGCAACCGCGCTTCCTAAATCTGAAGCTGAGTTATCGCCGCCACAATCGGCAGGTGCGAGTGCCGCGGGTGCTGCAGTTGCTGCCGTTGAAGAGATTGGAACTCGAGTCGGCAATTTTCGCTGGTTTATCTGCGCTCTCCTTTTCTTTGCCGCTACAATCAATTACCTCGACCGACAGGTTATCGCGACCCTTAAAGACGAACTTCAGAAGGGAGGCGTTTGGGACGAGATCGGATACAGCTGGGTCGTTTTCTCGTTTCAAACAGCATATGCGATAGGTCTGCTTGGTGCTGGACGCATAATGGATTGGCTGGGAACGAGAAAAGGGTTTTCAGTTTCCGTGCTGTTCTGGAGTGTCGCGGCGATGGCCCACGCCCTGGTGAGCACCGTACTGGGATTTTGCGGAGCCAGATTTGCGCTTGGTCTTGGTGAGGCAGGAAATTTTCCCGCATCGATTAAAACAGTGGCAGAGTGGTTTCCCAGAAAGGAGCGCGCACTCGCAACTGGGATCTTCAATGCCGGAACGAATGTAGGTATTCTTATTGCAGCGGCAATAGTCCCTCCGATCACTCTCACCTATGGATGGAGATGGACATTTATCATTACAGGTCTAGTTGGTTTTGTGTGGCTCGGTTTTTGGCTCTGGTTATACCGACGACCCGAGGAACATCCTCGCCTTTCCAAATCTGAGCTGGCTTATATTCAAAGTGATCCTCCTGAATCGACTGTTCGAATTCCGTGGAAACGTCTACTACCGCATCGTCAAACCTGGGCCTTTGCCGTCGCAAAGTTCATGACGGATCCGATCTGGTGGATCTATCTTTTCTGGTTGCCCGACTTTCTAAAGAAGACCTATGCGATCGATCTGAAGAATGTAGGTCTACCCTTGATTATTGTGTATCTGATTGCTGATATCGGCAGTGTCGCAGGCGGCTGGTTGTCGTCTTCAATGATCAAACGGGGCGTATCGGTCAATAGAGCCCGTAAGACTGCAATGCTGATCTGCGCGTTCGCCGTAGTTCCAGTGGTGTTCGCAGCCAGGGCTTCAAACGTATGGGTCGCGGTTCTGTTAGTCGGACTGGCAGCCGCTGCCCATCAGGGCTGGTCAGCCAATCTCTTCACTACAACTTCGGACATGTTTCCGAGAAGAGCAATTGGCTCGGTAGTCGGTATCGGTGGAATGGCCGGCGCCATTGGTGGAATGTTGATCTCAAAAATCGTCGGCTACATTCTTCAGTGGAGCGGTAGCTACGTGCCGATTTTTATTATCGCCGCCTCTGCTTATCTGGCAGCGTGGGTTGTCATGCACCTACTCGTACCAAGACTTGAACCCGCGCGACTTGAAGACTCTGTTACCTAACATCCGAATGCCTGATTCCCTAAAACCCAAATCAAAAGACGATTGCCGGTGGGACATTGTTAGTCTCGGCGAAGTGATGTTGAGGCTCGACCCCGGTGAAGGACGTGTTCACACCGCCAGGACTTTTCAGCTTTGGGAAGGCGGCGGCGAATATAACGTAGCGCGCGGTCTGAAACGTTGCTTTGGTCTGGACGCGACGGTTGTGACCGCTTTTGCTGATAACGCAGTCGGCCGCCTGGTCCAGGATCTGATCTATCAAGGTGGCGTGGATCAATCACATGTGAAATGGGTCAAGTTTGATGGCGTTGGACGAACTGTTCGCAATGGCCTCAACTTTACTGAACGAGGCTTTGGCGTTCGTGCGGCTGCAGGCTGTTCGGATCGTGGCCACACTGCGATCTCGCAATTAAAACCTGGTGATGTTGACTGGGAACAGATATTTGGTCATGAAGGTGCTCGCTGGTTCCACACCGGTGGAATTTTCTGCGCACTATCGGAAACAACGCCTGCCGTTGCACATGAAGCGATGGAAGCGGCAAAAAAATATGGCACCCTGATCTCTTACGATCTGAATTATCGCGAGTCGCTTTGGAAAGCAATTGGAGGACCGGAGAAGGCCGTTTCCGTGAATCGTGAATTAGCCCCTCTCGTAGATGTAATGATCGGCAATGAAGAGGACTTTACAGCAGCGCTCGGATTTGAGGTCGAAGGTCTCGATGAGCATCATTCAAAACTCGACGTCAAGAACTTCTTGCGAATGATCGAAACTGCGGTCGGCGAATTTCCCAACTTCAAAGTAGTTGCCACCACGTTGCGAAATGCAAAGACGGCAACGATCAACGACTGGGGCGCTGTTTGTTACGAAAACGGTAGACTCTTTCAGGCACCGACACGCGAAGATCTTGAAATCATGGACCGCGTGGGCGGCGGCGACTCGTTCGCTTCTGGTTTGATCTACGGGCTGTTGACTGAGCGGGGAGCGCAATGGGCCGTAGAATGTGGAGCAGCTCACGGCGCACTGGCAATGACCACGCCTGGTGACACCACGATGGCCACTTTCGCGGAAGTAGAACGCGTCATGAAAGGCGGAACGGCCCGCGTCGCCCGCTAACCTTGGAGTGCGGTGGCCCGACACCGCTTTGTTATATTGATACTCGCATTAATAGACACCTATGCATAAAAACGAAGTCATCAAACAAATTCGCGATATCGGCATCATTCCAGTCGTGCGCGCAAGTTCTGCGGACGAGGCGATGCGCGCCATTGACGCAATACGCGAAGGTGGCGTTTCAGTACTCGAAATCACAATGACAGTCCCGGGCGCCGTCCACGCGATAGCCCAGGTGGCCGCAAGCTATGGCGACGAAGTGATAGTCGGCGCTGGAACAGTACTCGACGCGGAAACTGCTCGAGCCTGCATTCTCAACGGTGCCCAATTCGTAGTCAGCCCATCACTCAATTTGGAAACCATCGCCTGTTGCCGGAGATATGGAGTGGCAGTGCTACCCGGCGCCTTAACACCCACTGAGGTCGTAACGGCCTGGACCGCAGGTGCTGATTTTGTGAAGGTCTTTCCAGCAGGCTCACTCGGAGGCGCAAGCTACATTAAGTCATTGAAGGCACCACTACCGCAGATTGAAATGGTGCCAACCGGCGGCGTCTCGCTAAAGACGGCGGCGGATTTCATCAAGGCTGGTTCGAGTGCTCTAGGAGTTGGTGCTGACCTGGTGGACCTAAAGGCGATTCGTGAAGGTCAGGCCGCGATAATTACCGAACGTGCGAAGCAGTACGTCGCGATCGTCCGTGAAGCGCGAGGGATTTGATAACTAATTCCTTTCAAACCGGAACCAGTCAAACTCTGCGTACCCAGGTTGCGGCTCTTCTGACATCGCCAGACTGAATAATCCAACGCGGGCTCCAATCCATTTTCCCTCACGAGCTTTGAATGGCTCGCCTATCGCGATGAATTTATTTCCATCACTACTAAAACTGAATCGCGCAATTCCATCTTTAGTCATGGTCAGACGCAGATTCAATAAGCCGTTGGCAATGTTCAGACCAGCCTCCTCAGATTCTTCAACTCCAGAGTGCGCGTCTTTGCAAATGGTTTTCTCAAGTCTAAATCCCGATTCGCTACGGACAACAGCCAGGTAAGAATAATCCATTCCCATTAATACCAATCCAGCTTCCTCACCAATCGACAGATTACGGGCATCAATTCTTGTTGTAAGAGTGAACTCGGGTGCAGGAATTTTTTGCAACAAAAGATTCGGGACCGGCCACAGGTTTACTGCCTCACGTGGCAGCGGTACTGCATTGAGTCTCAGCCAGCCCTGCTTACCGGTAAGAGTCCACCAGCGATCATCGAAATTCGCTTGCCATTGCCATTGCAATCCCATCTGGGCCGAGTCAAATTCGTCGCTTGTTTGCGGTACCTGATGCGGACCATGGTCCATAAGCCCTGGCTTCCGATAAGTAGTTACCGGTTCGCCTTTGCCATCGTGATTGCGGTCACGCCCAATCACCGGCCAGTTGTTACGCCATTGCAACGGCTCAAGATGTAACACCCGACCGTAGGAACCTTTATCCTGAAAGTGCAAGAACCACGATTCGCCCGACTTCAGTTGAACCCAGGCGCCTTGATGCGGTCCGTTGACCTGCGTCTTTCCCTGGTCCATAACAACCCGCGTCTGGTAAGGACCGAAAACCTTCCGGGACCGCAAAACCGTTTGCCATCCGGTGGCGACACCGCCTGCCGGCGCAAAGATGTAATAAAACCCATTTCTCTTGTAGAGCTTTGGGCCTTCAATAGTTGGTTGACTCGCACGTCCATCAAAGACGGTCCGGCCTTCATCCAAGATCTTTGTCCCATCCGGACTCATTTTATTGATCGTCAAAATACTCTTGATACCAGCGCGGCTGTTTGCCCAGGCGTGCACCAGGTAAGCGTTGCCATCTGTATCCCAAAAAGGACAAGGGTCGATCCAGCCTTTGGCACTTTTGATCAGTAACGGCTCCGACCATGGACCAGCAGCACTGCGAGTTTTGGACATGTAGATCCCATAATCAGGATCTGGATAATAGATAAAGAAGTAGCCCTCGTGATATCGCAACGCTGGAGCCCACACTCCGTTCCCGTGTTGCGGTTTCGCAAACACATCTCGCGGTATCTGTTGTTGAAAAACGTGTGCAATTATCTTCCAATTGACAAGGTCTTTCGAATGGAGAATCGGAAGTCCCGGAGCCGAGTTGAAGCTTGAAGAGGTAAGATAAAAATCGTCATCGACTCGAATTACGTCCGGGTCGGAGTAGTCGGCATGGATGATGGGATTCGTATAAGTACCATCACCATTGTCAGGATTCCAAACGCTTTGTTGAGCCGCTATCTGTTGGGCGAAAAGAATAACCAGCGGCAGTGTTAATAGCTTGATCATTTT
>DATIBX010000722.1:0-22849 GCA_035457105.1 Pyrinomonadaceae bacterium | reverse complement strand
TCATGAAATGATGCGCCTAAACGTTGCCATCCCACCCAACTCGAGTTCGCCCAGTCGTCTTGGTCTACTCGGCGGTGACGTTGCGGGATTTCCGAATGGACGCCGGGTCTTTGACGACGTCGTTGACATAGAGTTGCGAGCGGTTGCCGGCGGAACGCCATTTACTCCGGCCACCAACGTTTCACCCAACAATACGCTGGGTGATGGCGTGGCGAATAATGATGTGCCGTTTCTGACGCGTTTTCCTTACCTGGGAACTCCACATTCTGGTAACAGCACAAGCGGAGCTCCGCACCAGCATCACACGATAGATGTGTTGCTTCCGTTGCCTTAACCCGCGTTCGAAGCTGAACACCGGGAGGGCAGACAACTGCTCTCCCGTCTTGAAGTGGAAACTTAAAGCAATGAAGCAAACAAAAAAAATACTGAGTGCGAGCATTCTGATCTCTTTTACTGGTTTATGTGGAGTGGCTTTGTTGTTGATGGTCCATAACAACAAATCCACGCAGCCGAAAAACATTCTGCCGATAGCCGTTAATCGGGTGCCAGGCAGTACAGACGAACGCATCAGTACTGCTCAGAGATCAATCGAGCAAAATCCCAGCAGCGTTGAGGGCTACAACCTCTTAGCTGCCGCGTTCATGCGGAAGGCTCGCGAGACAAACGATTTTGGTTTTAACGCAAGGGCTGATGCAGCACTTCGTCGCGCGATCGAAATTGATCTGGAGAATTACGATGCGATCAAGTTGCACGCCAAGCTCTTGCTTAGTTATCACCGTTTCACCGAAGCGCTTTCAGAAGCCAGGAAGGCCGAGGAATTACGTCCCGACGATCATGATAACTACGGCGCTATCACGGACGCATTGGTTGAGTTGGGTGACTATGAAGGTGCTGTCGAGGCGGCACAGAAAATGGTGGACCTTCGACCTGATAGTGCATCGTACGCGAGAGTGTCATACCTCAGGTCACTGTACGGTGATCAGTCCGGTGCAATCGCCGCGATGAGAGTTGCGGTGAAAACTGCTAATCCAAATGATTCGGAGGCGGCAGCCTGGTGTCGAGTGCATCTCGGGGACGAATTAATGAATGCCGGTAAGAAACAAGAAGCAGAGCGGGAGTATGACAATGCACTCATAATTTTTCCAGAGTATCCCCTGGCCCTTGCCGGGAAAGCGCGAGCGCGCATCTCGGCCGGCGACCCGCAAAAGGCCGTAGAGTTGTA
This sequence comes from Pyrinomonadaceae bacterium, assembly GCA_035457105.1. GTDB lineage: Bacteria > Acidobacteriota > Blastocatellia > Pyrinomonadales > Pyrinomonadaceae > PSRF01. Next base: position 21,627 of record DATIBX010000722.1, on the reverse strand, counting down.
CGAGCGCGCACAAAATCGAGTGCCGTTACCTGACAACGCCATCGCACTCGGAGATTTGTATGCGAAGCTGGGCCGGCCTCTCGATGCAGAAAAACAATACGAGTTGGTGAACTTTGTTGAGAGGGACACGACAGCTGGCAATACCTATTCGCGACTATTGGCCATGTTTTGGGCCGATCATGATGAAAGGTTGCCCGAAGCTCTCGCAATCGTGGAACGCGAGCGGGCTAATCGTCAGGACATCTACACCTGCGACGCTCTGGCCTGGATTCTATTCAAGAGTAATCGAGTGGCTGAAGCTAAGCAGGCGATCGACGAGGCCTTGCGATTGAACACTCGCGATGCCCGTCTTTTTTTTCATGCCGGCATGATTTACAAGGCCAGCGGAGAAAGCCGGAAAGCAAATGATTACCTGAGAGAAGCTCTGAAAATTAATCCGAATTTTGATCTGCTACAGAGCGAAACCGCGCGGCAGTCACTGTTACAACTTCAAACGCAACAGAACAGAGCCCGAGCCTCATAAGCGACGCAGAAAAAGATCAACTTCCGGTGACTCTTATGAATATCACTCAGCATTACTCAAGGTTTATCAACGCCTTAATGACGCTTGTTTTCCGTTCGAGTGTCGTTCTCATCGTAACGCTAAGTGCTCAAGCGCATCCGCTCGGTAACTTCACCATCAACCATTTCACAAAGATCAATGTCGGAGATGACAAGATCAAACTTCGATACGTGATCGATATGGCCGAGATTCCTTCTTTTCAAGAGTTTCAAAGGATCACCAGAACAGGCACAACTCGTCCAACTCAATCGCAGTTGGACCAGTATGCCGCGGATGCTTCGCAACAATACGCTAACGATCTGTCAATAATCATCGATGGGAGCAAAGTGCCACTTCAGGTTTTGGGTACTAACGCGACTTTGGTAGATGCTGCGGGAGGACTGCAAACGCTCCGGTTAGAAAGCGAGTTTGCGGCTGTCTTTGAAAGCCAGCGCTCGCCAGTTCATCAACTACAATTTACCGATAACAATCTTGCCGATCGCCTTGGTTGGCGCGAGTTAGTTGTTTCCGCAGACGTCGGCATATCAGTTTTCGACAGCACCGCTTACGGAAATGGGATTTCAGACGAACTGAGAAAATATCCTGACGACATGCTGACTGCGCCCCTAAATGAACGCGACATGACTCTCTCGTTTTCGAGTACAAGCGTGCAGCCACGCGCGCGTGGTCTAACACTGCGCGATGGAAGGCCAGTTAATACTACGAAGAGAGACCGACTAATTGAACTGATTGCAGTTCCCACGCTAACTCCGGGAGTTGCGTTGACCAGCTTACTGGTGGCTTTCCTGCTCGGTGGATTACATGCGCTGTCTCCGGGACACGGCAAGACAATTGTAGGTGCATACCTTGTGGGTTCTCGGGGCACTGCGAAGCATGCGGCTTTTCTTGGATTGACCGTCACGATCACCCACACCCTCGGAGTTTTTGCGCTCGGCGTTGCGACGCTATTAGCTTCCGAATATATCGTGCCAGGCCGACTGTTTCCGATTCTGAGCTTGATATCTGGAGCTCTCGTGGTTGTCATTGGGGCTAACCTGCTTTTGCGTCGCTTTCGAGCTGCCTACTCCGATGGACACCAGCATGGGCATGAGCTTTCCCATGCTCACGATCAGTCTGATCACACCCAGCCACATTCTCACGGTGGTCTAACGCACTCGCACTTACCACCGGGAGCGAATGGAGATGCAGTGACCTGGCGTAGTTTGCTCGCGCTTGGAATTTCGGGCGGCATCCTGCCCTGTCCTTCAGCTTTGGTTGTACTACTGGCGGCGATTTCACTACATCGTGTTGGATACGGTCTGCTCCTGGTGGTCGCGTTCAGTGCAGGACTCGCAAGCTCGCTCACAATAGTCGGTCTCGCATTCGTGTATGGCAGTCGTTTTGTAAAGTCAACTGGAAAATTTGAACGGCTGTCGATAATCGTGCCCATGTTAAGCGCGTTAGTTGTAACCGGTATCGGACTCGTTATCTGCTATTCAGCCTTAGACCAGGCTGGAGTAGATTTCTTTGCAACTTTGCAAAAGATAGGCCGCGAAATCACTTCTGCTGAAACTGAGGAGACCTCATTGAAAAATCTTGGCTCGCTCGGCATGTTGGGACTGGGATTGATCTTTGGTCTGAAGCACGCCACCGAAGTAGATCACATTGTTGCGGTATCGGCAATTGTTAGTCAGGAGCGCAAGCTCAGCAGAGCAGCCTTGGTCGGCGCCGTTTGGGGACTGGGACACACCTTTTCTCTTTTGGCGGTTGGTGTGATTGTGCTGGTGCTGAAAGTTTCGATACCGGATTTGGTGGCGAGTTGGCTCGAATTTGCGGTAGCACTCATGATTGTCGGTTTGGGAACGACTGCCTTGATCAGATCACTCGATGGTCGAAGCCGCGTTCATGTTCATCAGCATGATCACCGTGTTGGACCACACTCTCATCTCCATTTCCATGATTCTGACGAAACCACTAGCGAGATTAGTACTCATTCGCACAGTATCAAACGTCTTGGACTCAAGCCTGCAATAGTTGGTGCCATACATGGACTCGCGGGATCAGCTGCACTGACATTATTGGTATTGTCGCAGATCAGTTCATTGATGCTTGGGCTGCTCTACTTATTTGTGTTTGGGTTGGGTTCGATTGTTGGGATGCTATTGATGTCGGGGCTGATGGGCTTACCCTTTCTATTCAGTTCGCATAAGCTTGGTGGCTTTCACCATGGTCTGCAGGTAGTAGCCGGCGCACTGAGCATAGTCTTTGGACTCTGGTATGCCTATGTTACGGGGTTCGGTGCCGGACTCTTTCGCTTACCAGGTTAGCTGGAAAACCGCCGTTTTCTTTTGAAGAAGCCAAAAGCTCCAATCGCGGTAAGGATCAGCACAACCAAAACCAATCTTGGCCGGAACCATGAGTAGTGACTGACCGCAATATGGTTCGCGTATTCACCCTGCAGGACAAAACCGGCCCAGTAATAAGGAGCGCTCCACCGTTTGTCTTGCATCATCTTAAGCTTCGCCGTCCTAAGTGCTTCGGCAGGTGTCATCCCTTTTTGCAACATCGACTCGTACAAGTCAGCCATGAGCATGGCGGTTGCCCGATCGTCAACTTTCCAGAGGCTCGCAATAACACTCTTTGAGCCTGCAGACATAAAGCTGTGAGTCAGTCCGACAAGCCCCTCGCCTTTTATGTCCTTTCCCAGAGCGGTCTGACATGCACTTAAGACTGTTAACTCAGCAGAGAGATTCAGGCTGTGAATGTCATGGAGCGGCATTAGACCGTCCATGCTCGCACCATTGCGATCGACCATCGTGAGAACGATGCCTGACAATTCGGGGTGCTCGCTATCAATGAACCCGTGAGTAGCAAAATGAATGATTTGATATTGACTAACCTCCGGACTCATAGCGGTCTGACGACTGGCATCAAAACCTCGAGCTACCATTGAGGTTCCCCATGGCGCAGTGGCAGAAATCGCGTCCGCCTCTTCTGCGGAATGCGTGAGGCGGCCGAGTCCGTCGCGGATTGAGCTAACGGGTGTGATGCTTGATAGTGTCTTCAAGCTATCCTCGCTCGGGGCTACAGCAATTGGTGAGGCACCGGCGTCGTGCCGCACGCGAGCATCACTGCCATTGAAAACAGGGTCGGCGATAACTGCTACCAGCTTGCCTGGCAAAATCTTTCGATTCGGCGCTTTGCGGATCGCAATCAGGGTCGATATTGAGGGTTCGACTACGACTTCATTTGTTTCTAACAACAGCTTTGTCGCCTCGCCGTCACCGAAAGCTTGACCTGGAAAGGGCAAGGCTGCAAATGGGACGTACTGTAACGCTCCTTCGGCTACGAATAGCAACCTTTTGTTACCCAACTGCCGAGCCACCGGAGCCAGTAACATCTGGCTCAGATTCGCCATTTTCTGTTTGAGAAGTCTGTCGGCTGAGTCAATCCTGCTCTGATAGTTGGTGTCGACCTGTGGATTAATGTTCTGTCGTGTCGTTATGAGTGTATAGGACTCACGTGCGGCGTCTTCCAGCACCTTGCGAGCGGGCAATTCATAACTCTGGAGAGAGTTTGCAGTTACTGCCCACAAGAAACTGCGTTCATCTCCAAGCGCATATTGCAACAGTATTGTGTCACTACCTCGCAGCTCCTGCTGAATTTGGTCCAACTGCAGCGAGTCCGACCGTTCCGGAGACAATAGACCATGATTGTGTTGCCTCAACTGAGCCATGACCTCTTGATAGTCAGCCCTCAGTTGGGTCATCTGGCTTTCAACTTCAGCCAGTTCCGCTGAGTTTTTCCCGCTCAAAGACAAATCCAGGCGATATTGTCCCTGTCTTCGAAAAAGTCCTCTCAGCATGCGCTCGCGCTCGAGAAGTTCTTTTGCGGCACCATCCTGTATCTCGGCACGAGACTCATTTACAAGATCCAGAAGCCCCCGTGCGTGACTTTTTTCATTCACCAAGAACGCTTGAGCAGCAAAATTCTCTCCGGGTCGTTGCTGTTCGAGTTGCATCAAAATGTTTATGCACAACTGGTAATGCTTTTGCAGACCAGAAAGATAGGAAACACGGAACTCTGGACTTTCGACATTCGCGCGCAGGTCTTCGATCGTCTGTAGTGAGCGCTGGATGAAAGATAGAGCGACTTGTGGCAACCCAAGGTCGCGGTTGGCGAGCGCGAGATCATATAACGTACTAATTAAGATGCCAGGTTCTCCGACCTTTTCACTCAACTGAAGTGACTGTTCGAATAGGTCGCGGGCTTCTTCCTTTTTTCCAACCTTAAACAGCAATTCGCCGTGAGCGTTTAGTGTTTGGGCTTGACCGCGAAGGTCACCGATTGTTTCGTAAAACCTCCGCACTCGCTCGTATTGTTGGAATGCTTCTTTCTGTCGACCCTGGCCCAGATAGACTCTGGCAATCTCTTTCAAAGCATTCGCTTCAGTCCGCACGTTTCGAGCCGCCCGGCTTAAACTCAAACAACGTTGGTAGTATTTAAGAGCTAGATCCGGATGTTCTGTAAGACTGTGAATCGTAGCCATCTGGTATAAAGATACGGCAGCACTATCGACAGCGCCGATGCTTTGGAAAATTCGCAAGGCGTTGTCGTACCTATCCAGGGCAATCGAGTACTCATTAAGACTTTGATAGGCTTGTCCCAGGGCATTAAGCGTTAGACCTTCGCTATGCCGGTCACCGGTCTTACGAAAGATCTCTTGTGCTCTGAGGTGCATCTCAATCGCGCGGGTATCCTCTCGAATGTAGGAATATGCCAGTCCCAGAGCATTCTGCGTGAGTCCCGCACCGTTTTTATCATTTATTGCTTTATATAGTTCCTGGGCCTCAGAGATTTCCGCCACTGCCCTCTCTCGCTCGCCAATACTGCCGTTGAGGTAGCCCAGGAACAGATGTGCCCGAGCGGCACCTTTACGATCATTCTGAAAAACTTTGAGCGCACTCTCAGATTGCTCAAAAGACTTTACAAAGTTTCCTTTTGAGTAACTCACCTCAGCGAGATTGCTAAGGGCCACTCCATAAGCGTTATTGGCGATAACGTTTGCTTTAGCGTCATGTTGATCGAGTATGTGCAGCGCCTCGTCAAGCTGGGCTTGGGCCACGTCATTCTCGCCTAGATAGGATTGCAAGCGACCTCGATGACTGAGGGCTCGGGCTTTCACTAGCCAATCAGTTGTCTTTGCAGCGAGTGCTTGAGCGTTCTGATATCGCTCAGAAGCTTCGGCATAATCACTTAAAATAAAATAGACATCGCCGGCTTTCAGATTTGCTTTTGCGGCACTAGAAGGATCAGGAATGCTTCTCCAAATCCTGGCGGCCTTGTCATACTGCTCAACTGCCTGGAGAAAAGAGTCTCTGGTCCATCTTGATTGTAGCAGGTCACCAAGAGCTAACGCCTGGCGAGCTTCGCTGTCGTTGCGATTAAGCTCAGTAACAGGCGTGAGCGGTTGAACCGTCAATTGATACGGCCTCGATGCGCCGGTCTTTTCGTGCGACTGAAGTTCTATTCTGTAGGTTCCCGACACGTGGGTTGGGACCGAGAGTTCGATGACTTCAAAATCTTCGCTTTTGTGCTCGAGTAATTTATTACCTGAAGGGTCGTACAGCGCAGTCGCCAAGACCAGGTCGCCTTTATCTAATGAGAAGTGCAAGATCTTGTCCTGATCGACGAAAACCTCGAACACTTCTTTAGCCCCCGGCGTCACTTCACGCTGGATTGATGATCCGGGCTCGATGCGCAGGTTTACGTTATCGCTCGAGATTAACTCACTCGTTACTGGAGTTGCTGCCGGCACGAAAAAAATTAGCAGCAGCAGCGTCATAGAAGAGCAAAGGAATAGTATGTCGCAGAGTCCTGCTGTTTTAGAACCACTGGGCTTAGTAGGTAGCATTTGAACTCAGTTGCCTGGAGGATATGAACATCGCGAGAGTTGCCTTAGGGAGAGGCATCCGCTTAGTACGCTCAATGCGGATGTTAGGCGGAGGCCTCTATTTATCACGTATTTCAGAGAGATTCAACGCATCAGAGGCAACGGTAGTCTTTACGCTGTGCAACCTTAGTGTTCTCCGTCTCTCCCCGTGGTGGACAAAGTTCGAAGAAAACCATCACCACCGAGCCACAGAGATACACAAAGGTGCACAGAGAAATACATTCGAACCTCTATCGACCGTGACATTTGATATCTCCAGGGACATTATGGTGCGTTCATAGAAGAATACTTGCGAAGGAATTCTTTATGTCACAAAACAACACTGGCACCATCGTCTGTGACTTTCGGAATGCCCGCGGCAATCCGATTCGAGGTGAAGTTGAGCTCGGGTTCCGAAATCTGAAGATCCAAAGCTTAAACTTCCGCCACCAAACAGTTCTTTCAGACGACCCCCTCCGTTTGGCCGGAGTGCCAGCCTTTCCGACGGGACTTTGGCAGATTGACATCAACATCAAGCGCTTTCGCTTCAAGAGTGTCTTTGTTGATCTCCCATCCAATGGAGAGAGAGCGATACATGAGACCTTCTTTATCAATCCGAGCGAAGCGGCCCCTTCTTTTCCTTCGACTGACGAAATTAGAACCGTACCGAAATGGAGGGCGCTTGCCACGGCCCTGACTCCCGCTTAGTATCAACAGCTTGAGCCGCAGGAAAAAGCCGGAGTCCTAAACCTCTTTGCAAAGATGAGCCATCCGTCAACGCCGGATGTCTTTGGGGACGTCATTGACGTTTTCAAAGTAAAGCCTGCTCGCATTTTTGCGCGCGTCAAACCGCAACTCTGGCAGAGAGTTCGTGAGCTACCACAGCGATTTCAGGAACAGCCTGACGGAGGTAGTCTGCATAAATTCCTCGACAACTGGACCCGTTTTACTGAGCACGCCAGTTTTAAAACTCCAGACGCAATGGGGAACTTGCAATTAACTTTTGCTAGTAATCCTCAAGAAGAGTTTGCCGTTGATGCGGACCTCGACGATCACCGGGGACTACAGCATGCATTTGATGTCATCAAGCACAAGTTTTCAGGTGATACAAATCCCTATGACATTCACGAGGTGCTCGTGAAGTTCCAGGGCATCGATCCCGGCTACGACCTTTACTAGGTAGCTGTGTCCCAGGTCTTTTAGATCCTGGTCCATTCCCTTCGAAAGGCGCCGTGTTCCCTGATGGCGTATCGAGCTAATTTCCCCACGTCACCAACATACCGATAGCCGCTGCGAACATTGCGGCGACCGCTGTCCACCCTATTATGTTTGTTAAGAGGCCGTTGACCTTGTCGCCCATCACTGTCTTATTGTTCGACACCAGCATGATGATGATCAGCAAAGGTGGTGAGACGAGTCCGTTGATAACCGCTGTCCAGAACAGCGCTGTCATCGGATTGATGCCGATAAAATTTATCAACATCCCCACCAGTGTCGAAGCCGCAATCACCGAGTAGAAGGGCTTGGCTTCTTTGGGCTTGTCGTCAAGCTTGCATTCCCACCCGAAGGTTTCAGCGACGGCGTAAGCCGCTGAACCGGTGAGTACCGGAACCGCAAGAAATCCAACTCCCATCAAACCGGCAGCGAAAAGATATTTGGCCGCACTCCCAGCTAACGGTTCAAGCGCTCGAGCCGCATCAGTGGCTGACTGAATGTCAGTCTTACCATGCAGATGCAGTGTTGCCGCAGCAGCCACAATGACGAAGTAAAACACTACATTGCAAACGAACATGCCAACGTTCGTATCGAGTGTTGCCTTCCTCAACTCTGCGAAAGTGGCGCCCTCACGCTGTTGTAGAGTCTTTCGGCCCATACTGATTTCTTCCTCCACTTCTTCACTGGCCTGCCAGAAGAAAAGATAGGGCGAAATTGTCGTTCCAAAGATCGCGACCACCGTCACGAGGTAGGCTTTGTCGAAAGTGAACTGCGGGATGAAGGTTGCGCTGATTACCTGGCTCCAATTCGGCTTTGCCAGGAATGCGGCTCCGACATAAGCGAAGAGCGCCAGAGTCAACCATTTAAAAACACGAGTAATCAACCGATACGATCCCCAAAATTGCAGTGCAACGATGATGACGCCGATCGGCACAATCATGAACAGGATCGGTATCGGTATAAAAAGATTGACTGCTGCTGCTATTGCTCCGATGTCCGTTCCGGCGTTGATGGTGTTTGCAATCAGCAGGAGCATGACGGCTGGATACAATAACCACCGAGAATAATGATTTCGGAGTACACCGGCCAATCCCATGCCACAAACCAGGCCGATCTTGGCGCAGAGGAATTGGACCACTGACATAAGCGGCAAAGTGACCAGGGCCGTCCAGAGGGTCGCGAAACCAAGAGAGGCGCCGGCGATCGAATAAGTTGCAATTCCGGACGGATCGTCGTCGGCAGCCCCGGTGATCAATCCTGGTCCCAATGCTTTTAGAAATCGCTTGATGGGATTCCGCTCGTCCGGTTCGAGAGTTGTTGAGGTATCCGAATCAGCTTGACCAAACGTAACAGAACTTTCCTTGGACCGCTTCTCTTTGGTGATTGACTCGTCGTTCATGAGCACAAGATCGATCCAGGGGACCTCCGTTGATCTTTCTGAAGCAAGGTAGTGGTTATAGCATGAATCTAAGCGAGACAGGGCTTAGTTGAAGTACGGTCGGCCCATCCACGCGCTTCTTTAGTTCGATAAGGGAGTTCCCAAGCGGCTCGAATCAATGCTGAATCACAGTCTCTGCATTCGGCATGGTCGTTGCAGTCTTGCTACCGACTTGTCGGAGGACTCATAGTAAGGAAGAAGCAAGGACTGTTCGAGAACTAGTCGTAACTGAAGAAGATAAAATGGACAAAGAAAAACTACATGAAGAATTGAACCGCCTGCATGCTGATCTTCAGCAAATCGAAGTGCCAGACGAAGACGACCGGGAAGTGCTCTCGAGGTTAGCCCAGGACATTCGTAGAATACTTGAAGACAAAGAAATTGACCGAGAACAGTATCAAGGTCTCGATGATCGGTGGAGAGATGCGATTACCAGGTTTGAAGCTGCACATCCCCGAGTGACTTTACTAATGAGACAAGTCTTGGATCAAATCGCATATCTGGGCATCTAGGCTAAAATTGTTTAGAGGCGTCCAATCCTCATTTCGATTAAGTTTACCAATCAGTTGCGGGCTTTCGCGCTTTGATTGGTGAACTTTCCCCATGTGATCTGCCTCACATTCCCGTTTCCTGCCAGATTCCTTGAATTGCGCCCGGCACGTACATTGCGCCTGTTGAGGCTGAAGCTCTGTTTGGGCAAGCGCCCAAAGTGCCAGATGAAAGGAGCGATTCAAGATGGATTCACCAGGCTTTGAGATAAATGAATCGTCAGGCCCATCGCGACGCGAATTCTGCACTGATCTTCTCCTGACCTCAACCGCGTTAGTTCTTGCCGCGCCTGCAGTCACTAGTCCTATAGCGGCGCAAGACTCAATGGTTGCATACCCGCCGCTGAAGATTGAAGGTGCCGAAGCGCTCCTACCAGGATCGAGCCTTTATTTTGTTTATCCAACAAGAAATGATCCGGCTGTGCTGCTGCGTTCCAGCGATGGCGAATTCAAAGCGTTTAGCCGCAGATGCTCTCACGCAGGATGTTCCGTGGAGGTCGATGGGGCACGTCGTTGTCTCACTTGTCCCTGCCATAAAGGCACATACGATGCCCGCATGGGCCAGGTAATGTTTGGACCGCCGCGGACTCCACTAGATGAGATTGTTTTACAGGTTCGCGCGGGAGGACTCGTTTGGGCCATCGGCAAAAGCTTCGGAAGAAACACAGAAATGATTGCGCAAAGCCCTCGAAGGAGGTGATTGAAATGAGAATCAGTTTAGAGAACTTTAGAATCAGTCGAATGGAATTGATTTACTTTGGCCTGGGTGTGCTCCTCCTGCTTATATGGGGCATCGTCGCCAGTGGACAAACTGGGACTCAGGCGATGAGAGCTGCTAAAGGTGGTGCACCAGTTCAGCAAATTCAGCAGCAAGTCTACAGAGAATATCGCGGAGTTCGTCTCGGCATGTCCGCCGAAGAAGCACGAGCGAAACTTGGCGAGCCAACGATGAAAAGCGATGAACAGGACTTTTACATCATCACACCGAGTGAAACAACGCAACTCGTTTACATCGCGCAAAAAGTTGTCACCATTTCGACCGATTACACGGATGGTGTCGGGGCGCCGGATTATAGGTCTGTCGTTGGCAACAAACTAGAGGTCAGACCTGATGGCTCGTCCTTCAAGATGGTGCCTTATGAGTCGGAACGCTTCTGGGTGTCGTACAACAAGAGTGCGACGATCGTACCGGTCGTAACAATCACCATCGGGATCTTAAAGTAGACGCCGTTATTCGGTGAAACATCAACCTAACTACGTACGAGAGGTGCGCTTGGGAAGAGCGCGACGCCAATGAGCACTGTTGTTAGACATCACACTCCGTCTCAGATCGAAACAGACCTTACTGGACAGCTCCTGCTGGACAATCCGTTGCTGAACAAGGGCAGCGCTTTTCCGGCAGATGAGCGACGTGAGTTTGGACTCCTGGGATTGCTGCCACCCCATACTTCCACAGCGGAAGAGCAACTTGCCCGTACCTACGAGAACTATCTGCGAAAGGAGACAGACCTCGAGAGGTATGTATTCCTCACCGCCTTGCAAGACCGCAACGAAACTCTCTTCTATCGTCTCTTGCAGGATCACATCAGCGAGATGACGCCGATTATCTACACGCCGACCGTTGGTGAAGGTTGCCGTCGTTACAGCCACGTCTTCCGCAGGCCACGTGGACTATACATCTCGTATCCGGACCGTGATGACATTCTCAACGTCCTCGACAACGCTCCTTCGGATCAAGTCAAAGTTATCGTAGTAACCGATGGCGAGCGCATCCTTGGGTTGGGAGACCTGGGTGTCGGTGGGATGGGGATACCAATTGGAAAATTATCGCTGTATTCGCTCTGCGCCGGAATCTATCCGGCCGCAACCCTACCAATAATGTTGGATGTTGGTACGGATAATCGTGAACTCCTCGAGGATCCGTTGTACTTGGGATGGCGGCACTCGCGTGTTAGAGGAGAGCAGTACGACGACTTTATCGAAGCCTTTGTGCAGGCGGTCAGGGAAAAATTTCCACGAGTCTTGTTGCAGTGGGAAGACTTCTCAAAGCACAACGCAGCTCGACTGCTGGAACGCTATCGTCATCAGCTTTGTACTTTCAACGACGATATCCAAGGAACGGGCGCTGTAACGGTAGCTGGTTTGTTGGCTGCGGTGAAACTCCTGAACTCAAAACTGGGAGACCAACGAATCCTGATCCTGGGTGCTGGTTCGTCGGCAATTGGAATCTGTGATCAGATCGTCGCAGCATTGCATCAGGAGGGATACTCCGAAGATGCCGCAAAACAGAAGTTGTGGCTGGTTGATAGCCTGGGCTTGGTCCACAACGGACGACCTAATCTTGAAGAGTCAAAACAAAGATATGCAAGACCACCGGAACCGTGGGCTTCAATCGCACCAGAACGTTGTAGTTTTTTCGAAGTTGTTAAGAATGTTAAGCCCACGTTTCTGGTTGGGACTTCGGGCCAGCGTGGTGCATTTAGTCAGGAGATTGTTCGCGAGATGGCGAGGCATGTCGCTCGGCCGGTCATCTTTCCCCTTTCAAATCCAACTTCAAAAGCCGAGGCCACGCCGGCTGAACTTCTTGAATGGACAGATGGACGTGCGTTGATTGCTGCTGGCAGCCCCTTTCCACCGGCGAGCTACGGCGGGCGACTCATAAAAGTGGGGCAATGCAACAACGTGTTCATCTTTCCGGGCGTTGGATTAGGGGTTATTGCATCCGGGGCAGATCGAGTTACCGACGCCATGTTCTCGGCGGCGGCGCGTGTCTTGAGCGAATTCTCTCCGGCGTTGCAAGATCCCGATGGTCCACTGTTTCCACCATTAGAAATGGTGCGGGAGATTTCGTATCGAGTGGCACTGGCGGTTGGAGCCGAAGCGGTGAGAGCGGGCTTAGCGCAAAACATTAGTATGGACACTCTTGAGCAAGAGGTGACGGCTAACATGTGGACGCCGCGCTACGTCCCGCTGAAACATTCGAGTTAGCCCCGATTCCGAACCACGAGTTAAAAAGCGACTGGATGAGCTTCATCCAGTCGCTTTTAGATGTAGAAAGTTGATTGCTAAGATGTTAACGAGTCAATTTAACGGCCGGTACGAACGCAACATCTTCATGTAACTCGCCCTTTCAAAAGCAGCAGGTTCGGCGCATTTTTCCTGACTCAGTGCACCAACGAGTTGTATCACGCTTTCGTATTCATGCTCATTTAGCCATTGCACCAGGTCATTCAACACCTGTCCTATCCGGCGCATTCCTTTTTGGAGTAACTCTGAAGCCATCATCGTAACAGTAGCACCAGCCATTAATCCCTTGAGGACGTCGTGTGAAGTGTGAATGCCGCTCGTTATCGCAAAGTCTACGTTCAGCCGGCCGTACAAAATTGCGACCCAACGCAAGGACAATCGCAAATCGTCAGAGTTACTGAGCACTAGTTGTGATGACAGTCCGAGCTGCTCCAAATCGAAATCGGGTTGGTAGAACCGATTGAACAGAACCAGCGCGTCCGCTCCGTGTTCATTTAATCGACTGGCCATGTTCGCAATGGAGCTGAAAAATGGACTCAGTTTCACTGCCAGCGGAATCGTTGTTACTTCTCGTACAGCCGAGAGAATCTCAAGATGTAATCGTTCAATCTCGAGACCTGAGATTTCAATGTTCGTTGGCAGGTAATAAATATTAAGCTCCAGCGCATCGGCACCGGCTTCCTCTATTAATGCGGCGTAATCCGTCCAGCCACCAACCGACGCCCCATTCAAGCTACCAATGATAGGAATATCAACCGCCTCCTTGGCGCGTCGAATCAGATTCATGTATTCGTCAGGACCAATATTGTAGCCCTGCATGTCAGGAAAATAACCAAGGGACTCAAGGTAACCGTCGATTCCATGCGTCAAATGACGATCAATGTAATAGCTGTCAAAGCCAACTTGTTCTTCAAACAATGAATACATAACGACCCCGGCAGCTCCGGCGTCTTCGAGACGTCGGATACTATCGACGCTGTGTGAAAGCGGCGACGAAGAGGCAACAATTGGGTTTTTCAAACCCATGCCAAGGTAATTAGTCGTTAAGTTCATGGTAGCCCTCGTGCACCAAAAATTCTTCGCCTCAGCTTATTTGCTGTGAGCTCATGAATGCTGTCGCGACGAATGACGGACGGCAGCTAGTACTGGTTGCGACGGTCGAATAATAACGAGCTCGGGATGGTCGAGGCGAAACTCTTGTGCTATGAAGCAGTTCCAGCATACCGGTGAATAAGTCTCCAGAATCTTAGGCAGTTGGTCCAAATTAAATCCATTCCACTGCCGCAGCTTTCCGTCGGGGCTCAGCAGAGCCGGCCGGTGGTCCAACCAATGAAGTTCCTGGAAAACCTTCTTACAGTAGATGCAGCTTTTGCCACGATACCATCGCATCAGTACCCCATTAACCAGACATTGTTCCGGATCTAATTCGAGATCCATCAAGCATTCTTGCCCGCATTGTGCATTGTTCGGCCACCGCGAGCAGTCTTCCAGTCGAATATCGGGGAGACCCACTGTTGAGGTTAATGACGCATGCAGCGAATCAACCTTCACCATAACCGGCTTTTTAGTCTCCGGGCAGGTAACGATTCGCGGACCTCGATATTTGGAGAAAGCCCGAATCAGCCACCGAAACCCGAACCAGAGAGCCACAGCCCCCAAAATTATTGCTATCGCTGAGCTTATCGTGGTGTCCATTTTCTTATCCACCTTCCTGGTCAGCAAGATGTTGACTTACTCTGTAGGCAGCATGCCTTTGTAACGCTTTGCCGCTGACGGTTCTCACATCTGAAGCGCAAAGAACATGCCGTCGGAAACACCGATATTTGCATTGAGTTTATTTGTTCGCGGGATTGTGATGAGTAACCTTGCGCAGTGGATGGGGGAAACTCCACTAACTGGAGCGGATCCGCGGCACCCGGTTTTCCGTGTGGCTGAAATGAATCTTAAGTCGCTGAAAATAAGCCAGTTGCTGGGCGAAATCGGATCCGTGGAACTCCCTTGCCAATAAAGATCTCAGGTATAACCTTTGCAGCAGAAAAAGTGATCCAAAGTGGGTTCCATTGCCACGAGAGGAGCTTTATGTCCATCAATAGAATTAATTTGGCTTTCCCGTTAGCGGTAATCGAGTTGTTGGCCAGATTAGGAAGTATTGCCAGCATTGTTTTGTTGATTTTCCTCTTTTGGGGTGAAGGCCTTCATCCATCAGATATCTCTGCCAGCGAGTGGGCGGGACTGCTCTTCTTTCCAATCGGAGTCATGCTCGGATTGATGGTCGCGTGGTGGAAGGAAGGCGTAGGATCTGCGCTCACGGTGGGCAGCCTTATGGCCTTCTATCTTGTTTACGGATACCTCCTGAGGAACCACATCGGAGGGTGGGTTTTCGTAGCATTTGCTTCACCTGGTTTTCTGTTCATGGTGCATTGGCTTTTGCGAGATGTAAGTGCAAAGCACGATTCAGCACCCGCGGATGCGACGAGGCGAATGCAACTGCCCTCAGTTGCACATCGATAGATGGAAACTAGATGAATATCACTGTGCAATGATTCTGAGAACGACCCCTACCCCGTAGGCCAGTCCGGCAGCAATTGCGCCGACACCAAGTGTAAGTAATCCTGATCGTAACCATGAATCGGTGGACCACTTACTCTTAACTGATCCAATCACGAAAAAAACCGCTCCAGTCATCGCCAGTGAAAGGGTGAAAGCGTTTGGAAGTTTGAAAAGGAACGGGAGCAGCGGGACTATGCCACACACAAGAAATGAACTGAAGGTGCTTAAGGCAGCAATCCAGGCGGAACGCACAGCATAAGGTAGTCCGTATTCCTCGGTCAGCATCGTTTGCACCCAACGGTTGCGATCAGCGGTGACAAGCTCAACTATGCGCAGCAGGTCATCACCAGCGAAACCCTTTTGCTCAAAAATCTGCCTGACTTCTTCTCTTTCACCTGCGGGCTCGAGATCGATATGACGGTTCTCGACTGCCTCGAGACGTTCAAGGTCGTCACGTTCGGCTTTAGTGCCCAAAAAATTACTGGCCGCCATCGAAAACCCGTCCGCAAAGAGATTCGCAAAACCCATCACGAGAATTATCCACGGGGATAATCGGGCACCTGACACGCCGCTCACGACCGCAAAGGTTGTGACTGACCCGTCGATGCCACCGTAAATCCAATCGCGCAGGTAATTATGGTGAGGTCCTAAAGCTAACCGCTCTTTGATCGCTTCAGCCGAGTGTTCGTGTTCCATGTATCAAAACTCGAATTAACTGGCACTTTGCTTGTTAGTGTTATTTCGTGGATCAGCTGTTACGCTCCAAGAAAGGCGGCCACGCGGATCACACGAAATAACACCAACAAAAACTACATGACCATTTCCGACTTTGACTTCCGACCTTACCCCTCATAGACCAGATCGTCATATTCCTCGTTGCATATTTCGCAGCGAAATGGATCATCCAGTCCTGAGTTTATAGCCTCGCTCACAAAACTAAAGGTCGCTTCATCAACATAGATGATCTTGCCGCACATTCCACAGCGGACTTCACGCTGATTCCTCTCAGTCTTGAAAACGGTTGGTCCATGTGTCGTCAACGTCCGGCTCGGGATTAATTGCAATGTCATCATAACCAACTCCTTTTCAGTACACGTTAAAAAGTGGCCGAAAACTCAGTCATATTCTCTGGTACTGAACTAGCATACTTTGTTGGGCGCGCCACGAGAACAGGACAAGGCGCCTGGCGCAGAACTCTGTCGACATTTGAACCAAGCAGTTTGTCTAGACTCCAATCGCGGCCGCTTGCGCCCATGCAGATCAGCTCGATCTGTTGTTCCTTAGCGTAGTCCAACACCTGCTCATAGGGTTTACCGGCCCGAACCGAATTGACGATGTTGCACCACAGACTCGCTTCTTTCGGAAATGCTCTTTGGAGTTTGCCGGCCAAGAAGCTGTGGGTGTCCGAAGTGGACCATGCCAGCTCAAGTCCCGATTGTCCCCTGCTTTCGATCACATTTAGCAGGTGCAATTCAGCTTGATACTCCTGTGCCAGCGAACAACCGTATCTCAAAGCCAACTCCGAGTCGGGAGAAAAATCGTGCGCGATGAGTATGCGATGTAAATCAATCTCGCCCGATAGACCAACCCATTCTGTTTCGTTTGGATGAGTGATAAGCACGGGGCAAGGAGCCGTTTTGGAAACCATCTCAGCAGTTGAACCAAGTAACACTGCGGCGCGAGGTCTACGTCTTGAACGCATCACGATCAGATCAGCACGATGCATCCTTGCTTGATAGGATATAGTGTCGCCAACGTCCAACACATCCTGAATTATCAGAGGTTTCCACGTAAGCTTGCGGGCTTGCGGCAAACTGCTGTGACGCATGAAAGCGTGCTCCAACGATCGAGAGGCATCTGCGTTTAAATAAGCGTTCTGAGCATTTTGGGTTGCGTCGATACAGTGGAGCATTAACAGAGTCGCGTCGTAAGCTCCAGCCAGTGCGATAGCGTAACGCAGCGCCTCGTCTGATTCAGTTGAGAGATTTGTTGGAAATAGGATTCGTTCAATTTTAACCATGGCAAAATACTCCCCTTGAGTCGACATTCGCAAAGCTTGTGCCGTGCCAAATGCCATATTTCACCTTTGTCTACCTGCTTAAAATGGGGAAAAGTCCGTGCATTTGCGAGTAATCTCGCAGTAACGGCCTCAAGAAGCGACAAGCTCGGGGGTTGTGTGTTTTATTCGTTAACTTATGACTGACGAGAGTAGAATCAGCAAACTGACGGAGAACCAGGGCCGATTCGACACTCTTACTGGACCTTCCATGGTAAACAGCTTGGGAAAGCATCGAGATGGCGACGTAGTTTTGCGCGATGGCTCAACCGTACGTACTCGGGTTATGAGCCCTTCCGATGAAGCTGGTCTCTTCGCGTTGTTGCAGTCGCTGTCAGAAGAATCACGTTGGCTTAGGTTTTATTCTGTTTCCAGCAACTCAGCCCTCGCTGCTGAGGCTCACCGAGAAGCAAATCTGGACCATACTTTTGGGTTGGTCGCATGTAGCGGCGCTGACCAACGAATTGTTGGCCACGCCTTCTATGTTCAACTCTCCGAACAGCGGGCTGAGGTCGCTTTTACGATCGCCAATGACTTTCAAGGCCGCGGACTCGGCACATTGCTACTGGTCCAGCTAGCCGAAGTTGCGTCGGCAAATGGAATTCAAGTTTTTGAGGCTGAGGTAGTGGCCTCGAACCAGTCGATGTTAGGCGTATTCAGAGAGTCGGGTTTTCCAATTGAGGTGCACGCCGGCGCCGGACAACTGCACGTCACCTTTCCTACATGTTTTACCCAAGAAGCAATCACCAGTTTTGAGCGTAGGGAATCAATCGCTGCTCGAAACGCGCTGAAACTTTTCTTTGAACCGAAAGCTGTTGCCATCATCGGAGCTTCGCGACAACGAGGAACAATCGGCGGAGAAATTCTTCATAATCTTCTGAGTTTTGGTTTCAAAGGCGCTGTCTATCCCGTTAATCCAAAAGCTTTGTCTATTGAGGGGATTCCTGCATATCCATCGATCGAAGATATTTCAGGAGTGGTCGATCTCGCGGTGATTGTTGTTCCCGCCGACAGTGTTTTAGAAGTTGCCGCTGCCTGTGCGCGTAAAGGTGTGAAAGCCCTGGTTGTAATCTCTTCGGGTTTCTCGGAGATAGGCGACGATGGAAGGTTACGACAGGCAGAACTAGTCAAGATCTGTCGTGGCGCGGGGATGAGATTGATTGGCCCAAACTGTATGGGCATTGTTAACACCAATGCTGATGTTCAACTTGATGCGACTTTTGCCCCGGGAGTACCACCGCGTGGCCGAGTTGGCTTTTCGTCGCAAAGCGGTGCCCTGGGACTGGCGATCATCGAGTTTGCAAATTCACTCGGGTTAGGGATTTCGACTTTTGTTTCGGTCGGCAATAAGGCCGACATTTCCGGAAACGATTTGCTTCGATACTGGGAAGTTGATGAGGATACGGACGTTATCTTGTTATACCTGGAGTCTTTTGGGAACCCGAAAAAGTTTTCCCAAATTGCGCGCCGAGTGGGACGCAAGAAACCAATCGTGGTGGTGAAGAGCGGTCGTTCAACCGCCGGCGCTCGCGCAACCTCTTCTCATACGGGAGCTCTCCTGGCAGCTTCCGACGTCACAGTTGATGCCTTGTTTCGACAGGCCGGAGTTATTCGAACGGACACGCTGTCAGAACTCTTTGATGTTGCCTCGTTGCTGGCGAATCAACCATTGCCCCGCGGACACCGAGTAGGAATTATTACTAACGCAGGAGGACCAGCGATTTTATGTGCGGATGCGTGTGAAGCACGTGAGCTCGAGGTCCCTGTTTTGTCAGAGGCGAGCCAAGCCAGGTTGCGTGCGTTTCTTCCGCCGGGGGCCAGCGTCACGAATCCTGTCGACATGATCGCGTCGGCCCGGGCGCAACAGTATCTTCAAGCAATCGAGATCGTTGCCGCAGATCCCGGGGTCGATGCGTTGATCGTGATCTTCACTCCACCATTGCTGACTACAGCAGATGAAGTCGCGAACGCAATCGTCGCTGCCGCGCAACGTATTGATAAAAACAAACCACTCTTGTCCGTATTTCTGTCTGCCCAACAGCCACCGCGGCAATTACGAACTAGAGATAAATGTATTCCTCTGTATTCGTTTCCCGAAACCGCGGCTATCGCGTTGGCAAGGGCCACCCGTTACGGTAGTTGGCGAGCTCAACCTCCAAGTGTTGCGGTCCATTTCGAAGACATTAAGAGTGATGAGGCTGCGGGGATCGTGGCGGACGCGCTTGTCAGAGGAGACGGTTGGTTAACTCCAGAAGAGGTGGCAAAACTCTGTGATTGTTACCGCCTTCCTCTGGTGGACCAGCGTATCGTCGAGAATGCGACTGATGCCGGACATGCCGCTGAAGAACTTGGGGGTGAGGTTGTCTTAAAAGCGATTGCGCCTCGACTAATTCACAAGACCGATGCGGGTGCGGTGAAACTTCATTTGCGTGGTAATGCAGAGGTTACTGCGGCGGCCGCAGAGATGAGCAAACGATTGGCGTCGCTGGGATTCTTGCCAACCGGGTTCGTGGTCCAACGGTTGGCCGACCCTGGTGTTGAGATGCTGATTGGCGTGGTGCATGATCCGCAGTTTGGTCCAGTCGTCGCGTGTGGCGCTGGTGGTGTCCAGGTTGAGCTTTTGCGAGATGTTTCGATACGCCTCACGCCGCTAACAAGAGAGGATGCCGCGGAGATGATCCACGAGCTCAAAACGTATCCGATGCTCACCGGGTTTAGGGGCGCTCCAGTTGCTGATATCGAGGCTCTTCAAGAGGGACTGCTGCGCTTAAGTGCGATGGTTGAGGATCTACCGCAAATTGCTGAGCTGGACCTCAATCCGTTTGTCGTTCATGAAAAAGGGGCTTCGATTCTGGATGCGAGAATCCGCGTGAACGCACTCGAGCCTCGTCCTCTGCCAGGCGTGAGAGGGTAATTCTGTAGTTTTCAGGTTGGTTCGCTCTTCCAGCGGTAGTTGCTCAGGGCCAACAGTCCGGCAAACGCTGTAATCAATAATACCCAAAAGATCAAATGGACACCGCCAAACTTCAAACGCTTCCAGGTCCGCGTTGTATCGCTTTGGGTTGGAGCCTCCGTTTGCGGTACCGCCCGAGCATTCAGCGTTGCCTTTGACTGGTCCAGGATAGCCATTAGACCGCTCATCGCCTTGTTCTGGACTATCCCGCGCTTAATCTTACCGAAAGGACCTTCAAGTCCATCCGCACGTGAGCGGTTCTCATATATTAGATACGAGCTGGTTGAATTTTCTCCCGGAACGTTCACAAAAGCGGTCAAAGCGAGTGAGGAATCAAAATAGTGGTTCGCATATATCTGCTTTGCGGCAATTAGCACCTGCGGTCCAATTTCGTTTTGATTCTGGTAAATGCTGATATGGTTAATTGCGAAGACCGGTTTAAGACCAAACTTGATCTTGGACCAAACCAGAGCGCTCTCGACCTTGGTTACAAACTTTGAGGAAATGACGTCGCGCTCCAGGAAGTCGTTGATGTAGCTGGACCTGGCTTTTAACGCACGTTGTTCGTCAACGAGCTTGACTGACTTCTCTTTGTCAGCATATTCAATCAGCGCACCGTCACCTCGCGAAAGATAATCGCGAACATACTCAAGGAGCATTAATTTGAGAATTTGGGTTGTCTGAACTGCGTAGTTTGGAGCGTCCCAATTTACGTCTTTCTGCAAGCGCGCGATCATGTTCGCGGAAAGTTTTAGTTTGCAATTACCAACTACACATTTTTTCAAATCTTCAAGGTCGCGAGTTTCAAAAGTAAGGCCCTTCAAGTCTTCAAGGGTAGGCTCGTTGCTGAACCTACCGATTTCAAGTATCGCCGGATTGCTCTTTGCAACCATTGTTTCGCGGAAAGACTTGAGGAATACCTCAGACGGCACTTGCAGGCCAACCAGGCCCGACACAGCCATTTCGCTCTTATCTTCTACGGGTAAGATCTTTACTATAGTCTTTCCCTCTTGAAGTGTCGCGAGATCGGAATCATTCATCCCCATCTTTTCGCGAAGGATGTTATGGAACTCTGAGATTGAGGTTTGGGCGCACAAGACGTTTGCACTAAGCGAGAGGATTGCGAAGAAAGTGATGAATACTAACTGATATTTGAATCGCCTTAGCATCATTCCGCCGACGTTTCGCATATAAATCTTGACTGCCTTAGTTACATCTGATGTGCGTTGCTCGCCCGTTTTGAATTCTTTTGTTACACATTTTCGATGCTAAGCGCTTGTAAGCATTCGGGATGCCAGAACCGGCTGCGCCTATCGAACAATTCCCGTTTTAATCATTAAATGATCAAAAGGGTACTTTTCTTTGCT
>DATIBX010000721.1:0-3461 GCA_035457105.1 Pyrinomonadaceae bacterium | reverse complement strand
ACCGAGAGTAACTTCCAAAAATGCGGTACAACACTTATGTCGTCATAACAATAGATCAAAATTCGGTTCGTGTGTGGGTTTATAAATTTATTTTGAACTTGTTCAATTTCATGGTTTCCAATTCTTCTCATTGCTTTGTTGTTGAGTATTGATGACCTTATCGAGCAATTGACGAGTCTTTTTCTTGGCATCTTCGGCGGACTGCTTCATCGCTTTAGCCGCTTCCTCGAAAGTCTTGTTTGTTATATTCGCAGGATTGCCCATATCATTATTAGGCATTCCACAGCCACAATTGTAACACATCTCAAATTCTCCTTTCTTTTGCTTTGCGAACGAAAAATTCTTTGTTTCGGCTAGACCATTCCTTGACGCCATCAGTCGCCACGAATTATTTTTTCTTCCGTTTCGACCGCTTGTTTTGAAATGGTCCTCCGATCGCCTCATCCATTGCTTGGTTTGCGGCCCGCTGAATGTGTGGTCGGATCAACGGGAACGTTAATGGCTGGCCGATATTCCAAGGCGTCGGTTTCTCTTTCGCTTGTTTGCGTGTCATACCATTAGCATGGCACAGGCAAGAAACCGTTTCGCCCCCCTATCGCGAGTATCGGCGTTCGCTTCGCGTGCGCGATCTCCTGAACATCTCTCCGTTAGCGCGAGCCTGGCGGTGCTATTTGCGCAGCTCCGCTGTGATTCGAGAAGAAAACCCTCTCAGAATTTATTCAGTCGATATTTGCTGCTTACTCTGCCGGCACACTCAGAGTTGCCGGGCCGGTGAACGGGAACACACCGCTTGTCGAAGTCGTCAACGCTCCACGAAGCGTCGTGGCAGCGCCGCTCGTCCCCACCGCACAACGCAATGGAGAATTGTTGGCAAAATGCGCAGTCGACTCGCATGTGGCTCCCGATCCCAGCCGTGCTCCACATGAACTGGTTTGGGTAACCTCCACACCTGCGGAATCGATAATTCTGGCTTCCAAATCGCGAGCCACGCTGTCGAGGTTAGTAGCAAAGCATACGGCGATGGAGCCGTTCGGTTCGAGCACAGGCGCAGTGAAAAGATGCGCGGCTATTTGCACTTGAGTAGGCGGCAGAACGATTTGAGCCCCTTGGCTAGTTCCAACGATTGTGACAAGGGCAACAATTACCGCAAGGATGGTACAGAATTTCATAGGACCTCCTTTATAAGTTCCGCTACAAAAAAACATTAACAGGCGTAGCGCGTGCTTTTCTACAGGTGTTCAATCGCGTTCTGCGGAATTGAGAACCATGAACTCAATACTGGCAATCCCTGCTAAACTGTGTCTGAAGACTTATGATTGCCCGATGCACCGGATCAGCGCTGATTGCCATGTGCCAACCGCACCGCTTCTCTTCCACAATATCGTCGCTATTTATATTCTCTGACCCAGTGGGAAGGTGCATGCCACAGCTGACGATCAGGCCGGAACTCGATTTGACCAGCCACAGCTACCCACGGGGCACCGGCAGCTAGCAATCAAGCACCCGGCTTTGGGCGGTGTGCAGTGATGTGCCGAATTTCTTTGGCTTCGATCAACCGTCAGCCAAGCTCGTTTTACGCGGCTTTTCTGTAATGTGCTTCATCTCCCGATGGGCGGATATTTTCTTCCATTGCTACCACCACATCGGCGTAGCTGAGCGGTTTTTGCAAACACAACCGAATACCCTCTTGTTTAAGATCGTGGACCTTCCAAAACGGCACGTTTCCCACCAATCCGATTAGTAAAGCGTCGGTTGTCGCTGTCGCATGTCGGGCGATCGATCGCCACTCAGGCATATCTAAATCTGCGAGCACAACCTTTACATCGGCAACATTCTCAAGGTGAGTAATAGCCGATCGAGCATCAGCGGCCTGGAACACACGATATCCATCACAGCTCAACAGAGCTGCGAGGGCGGCCCGTGAAATTGGGCACTTTTCCGCAACAATCACAGTTAACGGAGACCCCTTGCATCGACCGTTTGAATCGCTTCTCATCGTTTCCTCCGTAGATCCGTAATTGTGAATACGCTAGAGCAACCATTATGCCGTGCCTTTCCGGTGCTTTACCCTTATAAATACACGGTTAATGGAGGAATATTTTCACAGCCTTGCGAAAAACATGATGATTATTCCCAAAAACTGCAATTTGCTAACCCAGAATAATCTATTCGTTAAACCACCTGGGGAGGTCACGGGGCGCTGTGCCGCTCACGCTCTGAAACTGACAAAGAGACGCTAAACGGTGCTGCTGCTTGAGGTCTGAACGGCGCTTGTGTGCGATAACTGAAAGTATAACTACGACGCGTCCAACCGAGAAACAGAGCGCTCAACCGAGTTGACGTAGCCGAGTCTAAGCGAGTTTTGGAGGATAGATGACGGGGCTCTTCGGACTGTTGTTCTCGTAGATGCAGATCGTAACACTCGCAGCAAATGTACGAGCGGTTACGCGCACGAAGATACTCCTACACTGCAAGAATCCGATGCACACGAGATTGTTCGCGCGACATCCTATGAGAAACGGTAACAACGCATCGTGAGGGAGCTGCTGACAGACGGTCGCGGAGAAATGCGTGCGGGCCAAAATCCGCTCGCTTGCTCATTCTCTAAATGCAATCGGGGCGAGGGCATCGTAAACCAAATATAATGAGAAGATGAAAAATAGTGCGCTAGCGGTGAACAGCAACCCGAACAATTTATCAGCCATAAGGCTTAGAGTTCCTCGAGCTCTTCGAGCCACTTGGCGAGCTGGCTCGGATGGACACGCCACTGACCGCCAACCTTGAAAGCAGGCAGTTCTTTGCGATGGATCATGCGCTGCAAGGTTCGCCTCGACAGATGCAACAGCTCAGCAGTCTCTTCCAGAGTCAGGAATTTTAACGGCTCCAGATCATTCTCCATAACGGGCTCATACGAGCAACCTCAATGCCATGCCCGTTTTCAGAGTCGCCGACCTTTTGTTGGAAAAAGCTGGATCTTAGACAGTTAGCGCTTGAGCAATTTTTACGTTCCGAGGTAATACGCTCGAGTAGCTTTTCATAATTACCGGGAGCACAGTTAGATTACCAATCAAAATCGAACTGGCGGTTTCCGAGAAGGCGCACAGGTAATCTCTAACGATTCGGTGTGCTTATTTACCAGTCTTCAAAACACACACGACAAGCAACTTCTCTCAAAACTCATCCTCAATCGATTGAATGGCGCTCCACATTCTTTCGTATACTTCCGAATTCTTTTTGATTGTGCCCTGTGATCTCTCAATCACAACTCGCCAGCGCCTTTGAAGGCACCGCTGTCCACAGGAGGTGTGGAACAATTTACCGGATTCATCAGTTGTAGGCACTTTCAGTCCAAATTGCCCTCTCGCCGGTTACCGTGAGTTGAAACAGCTTCCCTCGAGCTCTCTGGACAACAACGGCACGTCACGTGCTCAACGTAATTACCAGCCGGGGTGAAGGATTCC
>DATIBX010000720.1:0-13258 GCA_035457105.1 Pyrinomonadaceae bacterium | reverse complement strand
GTAGGCTTGTTCCTATTGGTCACTGCATCTCTTGCGTCTCTCTGCGAGTCCTCTGCGTTTCTCTGCGATCCTCTGTACGACTCTCCAATTTGGGCGACTGGGAGGATCGCAGAGAGACGCGGAGGACCACAAAGGGACGCTGAAAGATGGCACTTAAAATTAGCAGATCCGCTCGTTAGAGCGCGACGCCGAGGAGTAACTTCGCCGGCGATATCTCTTTCACAACAATCACACCGAGGGCAACACAGTTGATGGTTACGGTGATCCAGTATCCAACCAAAAACGATAGCTTACGCGTCTTGTGTCGCAAAAGGACTTGAGCAATCAAGGCACCAGGCCATCCTCCAACCAAACTCAATAGCTGAAGCGTCGATTCCGGGGTTCGCCAAGCTCCATTCTGAGCAGCCCTTTTGTCGCGAGCGTAGCAGGCATACGTGATAATGCTGGCGCCATAAAAGAGAACCACCACACTCAGCTCAAGCAGTCCAAATACGGCAAGGAAGATTAAGGCGATGATGAAACTCAATGCGAACGTAATAGGCACCGCAACGCCCGCTCTCAGATTTTGATTCATCCGTGGACCACTATTCCGAACCACCATGAATTGAACATCATTCGCCTGAGGCCGCCCATGCGAATCGAACCCGAGTGTGTAACTCACCGACTCATTTACGCTCGGCCTGCGATCACTGTGTCGCATTGACGAGATGTGAACAAATACTGTGTCACCACCTTCAGAGGAAGTGATGAATCCGAACCCACGTTCGTCATTCCACTTTGTGATTCTTCCCTGACGACGCATCCTATCGCTACCTAAGCTCCGAATTGCTTTAAGTGATGGTCAACGTGCTTGTACGTGACCGCCCCCCATTCCTTCCACGACAGGGGTCCAAAGAGCGGATGTTCAGGGCCTGCACCTTCTCGCGGGCCCTCCCCGATCTGTTCCAGCAGTGTAAGCACGGCCACGCGTTCTTCCTCAAAGGCGGCTGTGTCGACCGGGTACAGCTCGGGCGCAGTTGGTGCTCCTTTGGGGAATGGAAACACATACAAGATCAAATGCTTGAGGGGAAAAAGCTGGAATGCGCGCTTGTTCGCAGACGCCACCTCAAGTTCTCCGACGGTCATCCGCGCGGAGAGACGAAGGTGGTGTAGCATCGCGGTCACGCTCATTCGTCCCCATCGCGCGGTTGACGACTCGGATAGCGATCGAACTCTAGCAACGATTGCCGCTCGGTCGCTCTCATTCAGAATAGAGCGCATTGTAAACGCTCCTTTCTATTCTATGGTGCTTCACTCGGAACATTTGGACGACAGGGAGGCGCATGAGCGGGGTTTGAACGATCAGGTCGCGCTCCTGACTTCAGTGTCTTATTTTAGCTGACTCTGTGCAACCTTTGTGTTCTCCGTGACTCTGTGGTGGTTGGACTTACAGTTAAGTCCACCGCAGAGTCACTAAGAGCACTGAGGTGGCACAGAGAATTCAACTAGCGGTCCAACCAGAGTCGCGCTCATGATGAGTCCGCTGCGAGGGACGGTTGTCTCAACTCGTAAACGGAGTCCACCGATAAATAATGTCTGTGCATTCGATCAACCAGTTGGTCCCGCGAGAGAACTCAATTTCATGCACCACAAAACCTCTCTCCGAGTATCTAATCTCATCTCGCAACCAATCCCCATGACCGACATTCAAAGGAGGCGCTTCGAACCCAGCCGGCGTTTCCAACAAATAGCTTTCAACCCCTTGATAAACTATATCGATGTACCCATCGTGATAAGCTCCTAACAACTTCACGGTTATTTCGAGCCGGCGTTTCTCTCGCCGGTCGCCGGAAAATAGTTCGGAGATAACCAGAGACTCAACCCAAGCGTCATGCGGGCATTCGTGCGATTGCGGATCATAATGCCAATCTGCGATTGCGAATTGGTAAGTTGAAGCCGGCAACTTCTCGCGTATAGATTCGAGATATTCCCGGTAAGCGGCAAAGCGAGCGTGGCGCAGCTCAAGATCATCGTCTACTTCATCAGATATATCTTTACCCAGAATGAAAGCCATTTTTTAGCTCAGCTGTTTTGCGTGCTGGCGATTTCAATCATTTCGGCGACTTTGCTGCAATCGCTTGCTAGATTCCCTCTTACTCAAAACTTCAGGGGAAGTTGCTGATCGAGAAGAAGCCATCACGATAGTTCCGAAAGATCCAGAATCGTCCGCCACTATCATTGGCGATCTTGTTTAGCGCTTGTCGCAACGTCACAGCTTCCAGATTCACGGAAAAGTTTTTGCCCCTCTGGTTTGTGGCTGTTCTATCAGGTGCTCGACGATTCAAACTCATCGCTCTTATATTGGCTTGCATCGTCGGCCCACTCAGCAACTGACTGATGGCAATTTCCTCATCAACGTTATTGGCGCGAAAACTAGGGATCAGCGTATCCAGTAGCGGACTGCTTCCTGTGGATGGAAACACCTCGATGGATCCATCACTCTCACGCCATTGATATCCAGGGGCAGACTTTACAATGGCGTTCAGCACGTCCTGTAAGGAGGGATCTCGCAAATGGAATGCTACCTGAGATTGAGGTTGCCGCGCATCAACCTCCAATCCAATAGTCGTACCATAGATTTTTGACAGCGTGGCCAACATAGTAGCCATATCCCCGTTGTATTCGATCACGGCAGGTGGTTGAATTCTAGCTTCGGAAGTTTGCTGTGCTGCAGTGGGCAATATTGAGAGTCCGCATACTATAAGAATAACCATCCCACCTGACAGTTTTTTGAAACCGATCATCACAACTCTCCCTTCTAATACGATGACTCATAATAAAGCTACTGTGCCTCCCGCCCTCAAACATTTGAAGAGCAGAATGCACACTCCACTAATGTGGTAAGCCTCACGTCAACACTAACGGAGATAAAGAGACTCCAACAGCCGCACCAACAAGAACACGAGAACCGGAAGCAGGAGCAGCAACCAGCCACCCAGTCTCACGAATCTTCCCGAACTCGCCGTCGTGATCCTGGGAAAAAGAGTTCCGCCATGAAACTCGGCCATGTCATCCGCAAACCAGATACATGCGAGTGGAAACGCAAGCGAGAGGATCCTCAAGATGATGTCACTTATCAGATGCGACCAGGAGTTCGCCGGAAACAGGAAAGGAGCTACGAACAGGTAAGCGATCGCAATAACGAGCGAGGTTACTCGCTGCCAATCGCTGAAGAAACTCAAACCAGCTTCAGGATCGTCATTTAAAAGACTTCCTCGGTTTCCGTCCGCTTCACTCATCAGACGACCTTTCGACTTTCCGTGACTGCGTGACTAATTATTTCTTAGCGCCGCTCACTTCCTTTAGGTGCGCCTCGAGAAATCGAACCGCATCAGCCGAGTATTGAGGTTGGCCTCGATGTTGACGTGCTTGTGCGAGCGAGGCCCGTGCCGTCTCAATCTGCAACTCTGGCAACGATTTGTCCTTCCTCGACTGCCACCAGCTGACGACATTTCCAGGCGATAGAACATAATACTGGCGGTAAGCTTTGGGCCAATTTCCTTCAACCTGGTTTTGGATCAAGTCAAAGCAAGCCTCGCCGATCGTCGGATGATGAAGAGTAGCATTGCCCGAGGCATCAATTTCCATTACTGCACGTTGAAAGGTTGATGATGCTTTGGTCGTGTCCTCCAGGTGGGCCAGAAGAGCAGGAAAAGCCTTCGTCCCCGCGCTCTCTAAAACCGCGATTGCACTAGCCACCCTTGAACGCTCACTATTTTTAGAAAGAGAGGCTATAGCGGTTTCGTACGATTGATTCATCTCCGAAGATTGAGCGCGAACAGATATGGCAAATACGAAGCAGGCTACAAATAAGATCAAAATTACTTCGCTGCATACTGAGCATTCCGTCCTGCCACGGATGACAATCGCCACAACTAGTTCTCCCTGGTAACAAGTAGTAATCCACAGATTACATCGATAACACAGATTCTGTTAAGACAATTAGTGCCAAGCCTATCTCTGAGAACGAATCAATGTAATCGGCGTAATCTGTGGATCATATTTTCGCGCTTTAACACACTCTCGTCAGCGAGGTGAAAATGTTTCGGCGTGACGATTAGATACCAGCCATTCGGCAGGTTAGCGGCAACAATCGGAGACTCGGCGACGTTTTCATAAGCGCCGGTTGCGCGAAGACTAAGTTCCTCGCGCACTGTCTCCGGTGATTTACCCGATACTGCTAACCAGGATTGTGCGTAGCCCATAATAAGAAAACACTCATGCGAGTCCACCTAACGCGTTTGTTATGCGGGGATGACGACTCTTCGGCAGAAACCACATTAACAAACACAACAAGACGCTGAGAACAACAATCACAGCTGCCTTCACATACCACATTTTCCAAGGTGAGGTTTCGTGCCATCCGGCTTGTATTAGTCTTGGCTCTTTGGTCTTGAGAACTTTATTGCCCGAGCATATTCTGCTGGATAGCTTCTCTACCGATTGATGCGCATACACGCGGTAAATTACATCGGGACTGAATTGCGCATCACAGTTGGTAAAGCCTTCAACAATCGTAACTTCAGTGGTAGCGGTCCCTTTCAGAGATTTGGTCACTGCAAAAGTGTAAGCGGTGTCCGGACCCGAAGAAGCAATCCCAACAACTTCGCCCTCGAAAACAACATCAGCGCTTCTAAAACTCTCGTTCTCTGGCAGGGTTACACAGTCGCAAGCCAAACATGTGCCGGCGATTGTAAACATCAACAATAGAACAAACCCAGGAAGCAAAACTACTGGCATAAAAAACTCCAAACTGAAAAGAGAACCGGCATGACGTTGCCCTTCAGCCGCGCCTAAACAGGGCTACTCACATCGGAGTCGTCACCGTAGGTTAGCCGCGATTCGGGTACGTAACCTTCTTTCCATTTAACACAACGTGGCCGGCTGTGGTAAGCGCGACGAGCACCTCCGCAACCTCTTTCTCCGACAGCAACTTGTGGAAGTGCGAAAGAATTGTCCTTTGAAGTGTCGTGACCGTGGCCGGTCGCGCCTTGGATGATGCAATGCGCTTCAGATAGAAATCTGCGGCCCGCTGCTTCGGAGATTGATGATTCGGTTCAATCGATTTAAGTAAAGGAATCTCCGCTACAGATGACGAGCGAGAACAAAATATCTTCTGATCCTTTAAATGTTGTATTAGTGGGTCGAAGCCCTTGTCTTTAGAGATGATGTGGAAGTACGCGTCCGGATGGGCCGAGGATAACCTGCCAATATAATAGGCAATATGGAAATCCAGGGCGCTTGGTCCATGGCTACTGATTTGGACATAGCTGCCATTGGAACCAAGCGACTGCACTGCATTGACTATCGGGAACTCGAGTCGCTTCAGATTAGCGCCGACAAAGACGACGACCCGAAAATGCTCTTGCTTGAGCTTTTCAATATAGTCAGGCTTAACATTCTCTGAATCAATCAGAACGAAATTGGTGCGCACTTCGGTCTCCTGGTTGGTGGTATACGGTCTACGCTTTAGGTCCTCCATGCACGCTGATTGAATGAGTTAGGTGCGTGAGTTTGTTTGCATTCAACTACCGGATACAACTGTACCGTCGTGCTTGAGAGGCTTACGCACTATAACAAAGAGCAGACACTTGTGCTCAACTCACTAGAATCCCGCAGTTGGGAAGGGTGGCAAGCGGCAAATGTCAATAATCTTCTCACTCGAATCCAGCGACGCCCCGCTCTTCTTCACGCAACTCAGTCTCAACAGAAAGGGAGTTGGCAGGCTGCTTCAATAAAAGTTGGTCACAATGAGGCTTAAACAAATCTTCGTACCGTAGTCATCTCCAAACACCAGCAGATCCTGATCCAGGTAAGCATTATCGCCGTAGAAAGTTAACAGTAGCGCCTCGCAGGTAGGCGGAAGCTGCTCAACAACCATCGCTTTGATTGTTTCGATTTCCATCCAGTCACCACCTAGGTGGGATTAATCATAAGTGCGTATCTCGATCAGGTGATTGTTCGGATCATTCATATAAACTGTAGGACCAGAACCTCTGGCACCAGACTCGTTCCCTGGTCCAAGATTATTACCTACGCTATGGAACGAGTCACCGTAGGGAATAGCTCTTTCCTTCAGTAGCGTAAAGACCCGCTCAAACTCTTCGCGAGATAAGGCAAAGGCAAGATGCTCATTTCCACCGGTGCCCCAGGGAGCCAACTGCAAAGTGAAGTCGTCGTTGACTCTGATGACAGTAAAAGGTCCGTCCTGTCCCTCAAGTTTGAAACCCAGGACGTTAACGTAGAAATCTACGCTAGAACCAACATCGTTGACGTTAAGTATCAGATGATCGATTTGAATCATCTCAGACCTTTAAATCAAAAGCCTTCGCCGCCGAGCATGACAAAACCGGTGCGCAGAATAATTTTTAGATCCAACAACAACGACCAGTTCTCTATATAGAAAAGGTCCAGTCGCACCATCTCTTCAAACGGCAAGCGGTTCCGACCCGACACCTGCCATAAACCCGTCAAACCCGGTTTCATATCCAAACGCTTCCGGTGCCACAATTCATACGCTTCAACCTCATAAGGAATCGGCGGTCGTGGTCCAACCAAACTCATGTCTCCCATCAACACATTCAACAACTGAGGCACTTCATCCAGGCTGGTGCGGCGCAGAGTCTTTCCAATCCGTGTGATTCGGGGGTCCGCCTGCAATTTATAAGTCGGGCGATTGACGTCACCCAGATTTGCTTCAGCTCGACCAGCAATAAATGCGCGTTGGTACTCACGGTGTAGATCAGGATCTGAATCGGCCTTCATGGTCCGAAACTTGTAAAGCAGGAACAGCCGGCCATCCATCCCAACTCGTTCCTGCGTGTAAAAGATCGGCCCTTTCGAATCGAGCTTGATCAGAATTGCGATTAAAAGCCACAACGGAAACAGGATAGCTATCGCGGCAGCTGAAATGATCAGATCACATGAGCGTTTGATTAGCCGAGTTCCATTTGAGAGTGGCTCGCGAAACAGACGAATCATCGGCAACGCGCCAATCTGGTCGATCTCCGTCTTTCGCGGCAGGCAATTAAAAAGGCTCGGCGCAATCCGAAATTCAACTCCGCGCCGGCGCCCGCACTGCATCATCACTTCAAACAACACGTCGCCGTTCACCTGTGGATCGGCAATGATGACTTCATTCGCTCCTGAATCACGAATTGCTTCGGGAAGTCCCGGCAAAGTTCCAATCACCGGCACACCCTCGTAATAGTCGCTCTTCTCCTGGGCCACGTTCGTATCAATTACCCCGATCACCCGGTAGCCGAGATCAGGACGTTCACGCATCTCCTTAATACACAGAGATGATTCGGCCCCGCGTCCAACTACAAGCGTTGGGATGAGATTTACCAAACGTTTCCGGACAAAGACCTGGCCTCGGCGGACAATAAATCGCGTTGCACTGACGCTTATGAGCGCGAGCGCAAAATCAACCACAAAAACGCCGCGCGCATACGAGAAGGCCCGGAAGGTATAGCCGCCGCGGTATAGAAACGCTGCGGCAATGATCAGTAACGACCCGATCGCGGTAGCTTTAAAGATCTTGATGCTGTCGTCGACACTCGAGAACTCGCCACGCAGTCGATACAAATCGAAGTGACGCAAAGTCAAAAGACGAATGCAGATCACAACGAACAACAACGAACCGTACGGAGCAAAGGCCTCGCTAAATTGAAACAACCCAGTTGGTCCAAATGGCGACAAA
This sequence comes from Pyrinomonadaceae bacterium, assembly GCA_035457105.1. GTDB lineage: Bacteria > Acidobacteriota > Blastocatellia > Pyrinomonadales > Pyrinomonadaceae > PSRF01. The sequence goes on along the minus strand of DATIBX010000720.1, from coordinate 5,517 downwards.
CCTTCGCGATAAGAAAAAGCGAGTACAAATGAAAGTGCGGCGCACACTGCATCGAAAAGAACTAACACCGCCCGGATAGCGGGCACGATCCATTTCGGCGCACGGCCCGGCACGCGCACGGCGCTGGGTGTGGTTAATAATGTGGCCCGTTTCTCCGCTCGCATTTAATTCAGTATCAGATCAACTACTTCGTTCAGAACCTTGTGAGAACCACGAGGATTTAGCTTTGACTTTTTCTCAATGCGCAAACTCTGCAAATCACCTGAGTCGACAATTCGCTCGAGCCGTCCTTCGTTCAGCAATTGCTCGTCAACTGCTGCCCAACGACCCGCATAGATACTTACAACGGGAACGCCCAGCGCTGCCGCTTCGCGATTAATGGTGCCGCCCGCGCTGATCACAAGGTCACTCACGGCAATCAGGTTTGGACCATCCAGCGGTAGACTCGGAATCACGAGATTCTGATGGGCCCGGGCTTGATAAGTTGTCCGTTGGCCTTCGGTTCTTGGTAATAACACCACTTTAACGTTTTCAATTGCCAGCAGTTTGCTTAACGCTTCATCGAAAAGGGTGTTTTGAAACCGATGATAAAGCGCCTCATGAGCGGGGGGTCGCATCAGGACGAGCACATTATCCGGGCTAATCCCAAATTTCCACAACTCTTCACCGAAATTCAGATCCGGTTGAAACACCGCGAGGTAAACATCCTCTTTGGTGCCATGATAGCGGCGGACCTTCTTCTGTGCTGCCCCGTAATGCTGCAACCTTTCTGCGGGAAAACTCTCGGGCACGATCACTTTTGAGGCAAAACGGAACGCGAGGTGGTTGGCGGGTTGGAACTCATAATCCATCAAAGTCACCGACTCCAATCGGAGTAAACGGGCCGCGAGAATCTGGGAATAAGAATTGTGACTTAACGCCAGGTCAAATTTCCTGGGCCTGGCCCATCGCGACAACGCAACAGCGCGCGTCAACAGGGTTCCGGCTTTTCCGGACAGTTCACGCCCGCCATGACGTCCAATTGTTTTAGGCAACATCCCGGCCGCCCGGGCCAGGGGTATGGTCTCGGCAAACTCACGAGCCGTAACTTCAACTTCATGGCCCTCTGCGAGGAAACGATCGGTCAGCGCTCGAAAGAAAGGAACGTGTGGAGAGTTAGCGAGGTCGATCCAAAAACGCATTGCAAACTTGCGCTCAAATGTTCTTAACCAACATCAGCCTGGCTATAAGGCCAATTCAATCAAGCGGCCGCGACCACCTAGAGACTTCTCGGCTGCCTCGATCATGGCCACCATTCGCAAACCTGCCTGGCCATCCGTTTCTGGTTTAGCGCCGTTCTCTATGCAATCGATGAAATGAAGTACCTCATTTTGCAGTGCTTCGGTGTTATCAAGTCGCGGCGCGTACATATCACCCGAACGGTAGCTGACCAGTAACTTATAAACATCCTCTGGCCTGGGCGTGACTGTAATACCCTTGTCGTAGACTTTGATCTTTTCGCTGGGCTCGAGATCATCGTAAAGAATCATTTTCTCGCTACCACCAATCAGAGTGTGGCGTACCTTGACCGGAGTCAACCAGTTGACGTGCACATGCGCAATTTGCCGGTTCGCAAAGAAGAGGGTGATGTATGCAACATTTTCAGGCTGACCCGGCACGTGGCTGATACCGGTTGCCGAAACAGCAACCGGCTTATCAGGAAGCACAAAGTCCATGATTGAAAGATCGTGTATCGCCAGATCCCAAATTACGTTGATGTCATGTTGAAAGAGACCCAGGTTAACGCGCACTGCGTCGTAGTAATAAATCTCTCCCAGCGCACCAGTACTGATTAACTCGCGCATCTTTCGGACTGCATCAGTGTAGACAAAGGTGTGGTCCACCAAGAGCACCAGATTGCGCGCCGCGGCAACCTCGATCAACTGGCGCGCCTGGTCCGAAGTCGTTGCCAATGGCTTTTCAACCAGCACATGTTTGCCGGCCTTCAGGGCGGCCAGTGCCAATTCAAAGTGCGACGAGACTGGTGTAGCTATGATTACCGCGTCGACGATGGGATCGTTGATTATGTTGCCGGCATCTTTCGCAGTCTTGAGAGAGGGATAAAGTTTGCGTAAGGGCTGGAGTCGCTCTTCGCGAAGATCTGCAACTGCGACGACCGAAGACCCCGGCGCCGCCATGAAGTTTCGTACTAGATTTGGCCCCCAATATCCGTACCCGATAACACCAACTTGGATCATTTCATCTTACCTTTGCTCGACTCTCACGCAAGCGCGCTAAAGCGTACAACATCCAGGCTTGACTCCAACGCATGTAGGATTTGCGAATGGTATGGAAGCGGCGTCGCTGATAATAGAAGAAGCCGCGTTCATCACGCATATTCGTTATCAACCATGCCGCAATCTTTTCGGCAATCACAGTCGCGCTCGAGTCCAAACCGGCCAACTGCAGAAAAGTAACGATGGCAGTGGCACCAGCATGTACATCAACAGGATATGGTCGATGATGGTAGTATTTCGGCCATCCGTCCGCAAGAAAGAAGCTATTTTTCCAAAACTCGTATCCACGTGCTAAGGCAGGACGAAACTCTGAAGGATTCGGACTGCTTTTCATAATACGGTCCAACGAAAAGAGCACGTAAGCCGTGTGAAAGTTGTCTATCCATGATTGCGCCGGCTCCATTCCATAAGCCCACGAACCATCTGGCTCTTGATGATTGACGACAAATCGCGTTGCCCGTACTGCTAGATCCAGCAACTCTTTTTCTTTGGTTACCAAACCAACATCAGCCAACACTTCAGCGGCGAGCAAACTTGCATTAAAAATTTGCGTCGAGGTATGCGGGGCATAACTGAAACAGACTTCGGCACTCGTATCTACTGTTCGCGGTAAGTCGACGAGGATGAATTGGCAGATGCTGCGAGCTTCCTGCAAGTAACTCTGATCTTTGAAGGCATGGGCGGCCTCGATAAAAGCCCGTCCCGCGAAAGCGGTGGGCACAATTGTCGCGGTCCCACGTGGAGCAAAGAAGTTTCGACTCTGCCAATCGAAGTTGTAGCCCCACGCCGCGCCCGCATAATCCTTCAGCTTCATCTCTTGCAAACTTCCCAGCAATGACCGCGCTGACGCTTCGGCTGCAATTGTCTTTTGCGATCGGTAATCGGCCAGATGAGCTAATGCAAAGAGCGCAATTCCCTTGGCGTTTCGTTGCGGAGGAACACGAGCAATAGTGCGAAAATCAGCCGATGATCGTTTTAGAAGTTGCGTCCAGACCAGGCGAGCATTGCGCGAAGATGCGAAGGGTGTCCGCCGAAAAATCCTGCTGTTCAACGCATCGAACGGATCGTGTCCAGCAAAGTCTCGATCGCGACACCAGGAGAGTAGTTGCGAGTAGATGTCATTTAGTTGGTCGTTTGAAATGGTTGAGAGATCGGTCACGCGAAAATCGCTTCACGTCAACTGCCGACAGAAGTTTCGATTCTTCTCGGAGTCTCCACAAAACTCTCGTGCCAGAGTTCGAACATCAACAACGTCCAAAGCGGTTTGCGATGATTTGCGATTCCGCGCTCATGTTCGTCGAGCAGTTTGGTGACATATTCCGGGTTGAAGACTCCGGCGCGTCTCACTCGCTCTGGTGACAACAGGTCTCGAGCGAGAGGACGCAATTTTACTTTCAACCATTCCGCTACTGGTACGCCGAAACCTTTCTTACTGCGTCTCGTTACGAACCGCGGTAACAGCTGGTCCACCGACTTCTTCAGAATGTACTTGGTCTTCTGGCCCCGTAGTTTGTAATGAGGTGGTAAGGAAGCCGCAAACTCCGCGACGCGCGGATCCAGGAAAGGCGCTCTCACTTCAAGAGAAACAGCCATACTCGCGCGATCGACTTTTGTAAGAATGTCCTCGGCAAGATAAAGCTTCGTATCAAGACTCTGCATCCTGGTAACTAGATCTGTGCTGTCACAATCTTCAACCAGTTCCCGGGCCTGCCGGTAAATGTCGGATTCGGTCATTGCCAGAGCGTCCGCAGAGAGTAACAGCTGTTGCTCTTCTGGAGTAAACGAGCCAAACCAGACGTGGTGCCGCGCGACCGTATCGTACCTGGTGCCAGTAACGAACTTCAGCGCCTTGTAATCCAGCGAGAGGTTCTTAGTCTTGACTGGTAATAAACGGACCAACGGTTCAACAATACCGTCACGCAGAAATTGAGGAACCCTCTTATAGATTTCGGCCCAGCGATGGCCCGCATACATCGGATAGCCGGCAAAGATTTCGTCACCACCATCACCGCCAAGCGCGACCGTCACATGTTTGCGCGTGAACCGAGAAAGCAGGTAAGTCGGCACGAGAGACGGATCGCTGAAGGGCTCGTCCATCCACGAACCTATCTCGCCGACGAGATTGGCTGCCAGATTTGCACTCAAACGTTCTTCGTGATGGTCCGTTCCGAGAAACTTCGCCACACCGCGAGCATAAGCGGACTCGTCGAACGACGACTCAGCGAATGAAATCGAAAATGTTTTGACCGCTTCGGTCGAAGCAGCCACTGCCAACGCCGCCACGGCGGAAGAGTCCACCCCACCAGAAAGCAACACGCCCAACGGTACATCCGAGACGAGACGCATCCGAACTGAATCGGCTAGGAGTTCGCGCAACTGCTCGGCCGCTTCTTCTTCGGTTGGCACTCTTGAGTTGGTCCTATAACTGAGTCTCCAGTATGGCTCGACAGTAATCTTTCCGTCCTGAAGGGTCAGGCGATGAGCCGCGGGTAGTTTATTAACACCCTCGTAAATTGAGAGCGGCGCAGGCACATAATCAAACGACAGGTACTGTCGCAGCGCTTGCAGGTTAAGAGACGGCTTGACAGAAGGGTGAGCGAGCAACACCTTTGGTTCAGAAGCGAAAAGTAACTTGTTGTCGAAGACGCCCCAGTACAAAGGCTTCTCACCAAAACGATCGCGAGCGATCAACAATCGCTGTCGCACACTATCCCAGAGTGCGAATGCGAACATCCCGTTCAGCTCCTGGACCATCTCGTCGCCATACTCTTCGTAGAGATGAGGCAGCACCTCGGTATCAGAGGCGCTTCGAAAGGTATGTCCAAGCTTTTCCAGGTTGTCTCGAATTTCACGATAGTTATAAATTTCGCCGTTTAGAACTACCGTTACGCTGCGATCTTCATTAAAGACGGGTTGTTCACCAGTTATCAGATCGATGATCGCGAGGCGACGCATGCCGAGTGCAGCACCCCGTGTAACAAACAGACCTTCTGAGTCCGGGCCACGATGAAGCATTCGCTCGCACATCGAATGCAGTAAATCTCTGCCCCCGGGAAAAGGAGGCGTATGCGAATCGAGGTTGGCCCAGCCGGTAATTCCACACATAAGGCTAAATCTTAGTTACTCGTTGCGAAAGCCGAGTCTCTCGCGTACCGCGTAAATCGGTTTTGCTTGAGACTCGTGATACGTACGGACCAGCATCTCGGCGAGGAGACCCATCAAGACAAACTGGACGCCGACG
>DATIBX010000719.1:0-2355 GCA_035457105.1 Pyrinomonadaceae bacterium | reverse complement strand
CCATTTCAAGCATCAAATGCCACAGGCGAGAACGTCGTTAGTGACGTTCTGCCGTCAACGTATTACGCGCCAACTTTGGCGGCTAACTTGACTTCGGCCAGCCGTCGCAGCAAACGTCGTGTTCTTTCAACGAACGCGAGGTCGTCGGCGAGGCAGCTCTCGATCAGCACGCCTACACCAAAGTGTCGCGTAAAATCAGCCGCTGCGATCAGTGCTATGAATTCACCGATGCGCAAATGAGTGAGATGTATTGCTTTGGACAGAATGAAGAGGTGCCTGACAGGCGGTGCCTTCAGTTCCGCAAGTTCTCTCCGGAAGTCCTCAACGAATACATCCTGCAACTTCCCGGTTAGTTCCATGGGCTTCTCACCAATAAGCCTGAAAGCCTCATCGATCTTCTCGATCGTCCTCTTTGACACAAATACTCTCGCTTCCAATGCCTCCTTGATCTCAGGCTCCTGGGCAACTTGGCTGAGTTCGTTCAAAATAGTGTTTGTACGCTCAGTTGTGCGTCGCACATTGCTAAGAAGCATCACGAATACATCCTTTGGATTTTCAACTTTCATATTTATCTCCTTTTGAATTTTCATTAGTCCACGACGTACTGCGGCTGACGATAGAGATCTTCTTAAGCGCAACGCTAAACAGCAGACCCACTAAGAGACATTTCTGCCCGCCGCATACTACGAGGAAAATTTTCATACGTTTATGATTTCGAATTGTATAGAGAGGCCGGCTCAAATATAACTGTCAGTTTTGACAGGTCACCAGATCATTCGCTCCGACATTTTCCTAACTCCGTTCCGCGGGGTTAACCCGATCCAACTACTCCGAGTTTTTCGATTGATGGTCGCCGTGTTGCTTTTCGATCGTTAATCCATGAAACGACGACTCGGGCGATTTCGCGGTTTACTTGCGCCTCTGTCTGCGGTTCTTCTGGGCAGTCGGGGGTTACTCCCTTCAGGCGTCCCCGCTTCACAATCCTGATCACCTTACGCACTTCAATCGACATTACGTTTAACCCCTATTCGATCAATCACGCCGTCACTACTGATTTGAGTTGTTGAAAATTTCCGACAGAGTCTAGACTCACCGCTATCTGGTGATACCGCCGCTCAAGGAGGAGATTCTATTTAGGCTCAACGCCGATTGATACTGTCACTAATGACAGTATCGGGGTTCTGATGTCGCTGATACCATGAACATGGCGCGGTGGGCCAACGCGTCAACCGCGTGCGCGAAAGGAGGGAGGAGCAAATGAGAACAGGATTTTTAAACACCCTGGTACTCGCGATTCTCCTGAGCTTAGTTTGGCCAGTTTGCGTGGCCGCACAGAAGTTAACTTCTCTAACAACCACAGCCAATGGGCAGGGAACCTTGACAAGCAACAGTGATAAGTACGATGTCACTGGAGTGCTCGTCATCTTGAGGGAGGATGGCACAGCAGCAATCACGCTGTTTTCAGGCCTACAACTTTACCTACAGGGGCAGTGGTCAGTTGGCGAAGACCTGAGGGATGGCATCGACCTGAAAATTACGGGTGGGGTTGTCGCGGGTAACGCAGTTGGGACAGGAAAATTGTTTTTGCGTAAAGACAAATCAATTCGGTCGCTGAACTTCGAAGCAAAAGCAACATCCGGAACCCTTATAAAAGTTGATTTTGAGGCAGGCGAAAAGAGTAAATCGCCAAACTAGTCAGCATCCGGACTGTGCCGGGTTCCGGAGGGGATAACACTTGGGAAAGCGCGCAGCAGCATTCGCCTGGACGATGACACTTGACCGCGAAAGTTTGGCTGGCGATTTCCCTTTGAACCGCCCGCAAATGAGGGTTATTTTCGTGACTCAGTGAACTGATGTTGTACTCTGAATTTGCCACTGGTCGCCACGCCTAACCCAAACATCAATCCAGGGCCATGAGTAGTTGTAGGTTGGATGGCTGGCCGTCATGCGACCCGTCACAACTGCAGCATCGCCGAGCATCTGGAGATTTTCAACATCGGCTTTGTAGACGATATCAGCGGGCAATTTCTCCATCAGTTGGATATCTTCTTCCCTTGAAAGCGTTTCACCCTCAAGGAACAAGACGAAGTCTTCCGTTTCCACTCTCTCGAAAAACGCGCGGTCGTGTCTTGTCTGAGCTGGGCCGTATTCACGATAGATCTCGAGCAGTTGCTGCTTATCTCTAAGGTAACGTTGATCACATTGCGAGCGTCCTTCAACAACTTCGATGGACGAATCTACGCTCCGCAGTATATTCGACACCTTGGTCAGGAAGAGGCTGAAAAAGAAAGTGGTGCAAGCAATAAGCAGATGAAGGAAAAGCTTATGCATCGCGGTACCTCCCGGGTTCAATCA
>DATIBX010000718.1:0-2406 GCA_035457105.1 Pyrinomonadaceae bacterium | reverse complement strand
ACTTAAACGTGGTCGCTATCAGAATGAGCTAACAAAGTTTCGCTATGACGTGGTGATCAAAACAAAGAGTGAAGATGTGCCTTCTTTCCTTCCGGAGCGAAGGAGTGATTGGGAAAAGGAAGGATTGACGCTCTCGTCTCTGCGACAGCATTTGTTAGAAAACCAATCGCAGTCGTTGCTGTTAACACAGGTGCCGAACGCGCGGCTTCGTTCTGATCTGAAAATACATACGGCATTGAGTGGGCTTGAGGTCGAAACGGTTGGGGAAGTGCGCGACTTGCTGGGCAGCGAGCTCCAGGATGGCCTCGAACCCGAGGACATTTGGGATCTCGCAGCAGAGCTTGGTTATCAAGCTGAGATCAGTTGGGCGAGAAGCGGCGCCGCGGATCGTTTTGACGTGCTCTTTAAGAAAACCGGCACAGATGAAGTAATTGCCGCTGAAAGAAAACTCAGTACCGCTCCAAAGCCGTGGAGCCATTATGCAAACAATCCCTTGCAGGGACGGCTTGCACGCGGCCTGTCGCTTCAACTTCAGCCGTTCCTCCGAGAGCGGCTTCCCGACTACATGATTCCATCTGCACTCGTTGTGATGGAAACTCTGCCGCTGACGAACAACGGAAAAGTAGATCGAAATGCATTACCCGCACCGGACCATTTAAGGCCGGAACTCCAAAATGCGTTCACTACGCCTCAAACTCAAACTGAACAGATCGTGGCAAGTGTTTTCAGTGACGTGCTCGGGCTTGATCGAGTAGGGGCAAGTGACAACTTCTTTGAGTTAGGTGGACATTCGCTGCTAGCTACGCAAGTAGTTTCTCGTTTGCGCAAAGCATTCGATCTGGAACTGGCCGTTCGCTGGATTTTTGAGGCGCCAACTGTCGGGGAACTTGCCGCGCGAATTGAGCAGACTACCGGCGACGCCGATCAGTCGAATCTTCTTCCGGTTGCTTTAGAACAGCGTGATCGATTGCCGTTGTCATTTGCTCAGCAACGACTCTGGTTTCTGACTCAACTGGAACCGGAAAGTCCCTTCTACAATGTCCCATTAGCTTTTCACTTGAGTGGTCCACTCGATAACGCAGCCTTAACACGCGCACTCGAGACGCTCGTTGCTCGACATGAAACTCTGCGCACTGTTTTCGATACCGTCGACGACGAGCCAGTGCAACGAGTTCTTCCAACCCAGCCGCCGAGTTTGAACTCAATCGATCTAACCAGCAGTTTGGGCGACAGCAGAGAAGAAGCCAGGAAACTGCTAAGAGCCGAGGCTGAACGCCACTTCAACCTTAAACAAGGACCTTTGTTCCGAACGACGCTGGTCCGGCTGAATGAAACCGACCACATCTTGCTGCTTTGCATTCACCACATTGTCAGCGACGGTTGGTCAGCCTCGATTCTCCTGCGTGAACTCGGAGTGCTGTACGACGCTTATACCCATCAGCAGTCATCACCCTTGCCAGAGTTGAAAATTCAATATGCCGACTACGCTGTTTGGCAAAGAAATTGGCTTTCAGACGAGCGGATGACGATGCACGCTGAGTTTTGGAAGGGCTATCTGGCAGGCGCGCCTTTGGTATTAGAATTACCGGCTGACAGGCCAAGACCGCCAGTTCAGACTTTCGCCGGCGCCGATCTATCTTTAAGACTTCCCGATGATCTAACTAGCTCTCTGAAAGCATTGAGCCAGCGAGCAGGCGTCACTCCCTTCATGACTCTGATGGCCGCATTCCAACTTTTCCTTTCACGCTATTGCGGTGTTGAAGATATTGTGGTGGGAACCGATCTCGCGAATAGAAATCGGGTGGAGTTGGAAGCGCTGATTGGCTTTTTCGTTAACCTCCTGCCGGTGCGAATCGATCTCTCCGGGAATCCACAATTTAGTGAACTCCTGACACGTGTCCGCAGTACGATGCTTGATGTTTACGCGCATCAGGAGTTTCCATTTGAAAAGCTGGTCGAGGAGCTTAGGCCCGAACGCAGCCTCCGGCGCAACCCGGTGGTCCAGGTTTTGTTCGTTATGCAGAATAACGTCCAGCACGAACTGCAACTCTCCGGGGTGAGAATCGAGCCTTTCAAATTCCGCGATGCGAGCTCTCGTTTCGATCTGGCGCTGTTCGTGGGTGAGGCTGAGCAGGAGTTTACGGCCCTTTGGCGGTACAACCCGGATCTATTCGACAAGACGACAATTGCGAAAATGGCTGACCAGTTTCAAAACCTCCTGGCTAGCCTGGTCACAGATCCTTCGGCTCGTCTGAACACATTCGATGTGCTCACAGATGCGCAGAAACAAGTCAAGGTTATGGAGCAACGCGAACGAAAGGAATCACAGCTCAGGCGGCTGCGTGCCACCCGTCGCAAGGGAGTCGATTTGTCGGAGGTTGCCGGAGTAAGAACTGGTTTCCTTGA
>DATIBX010000717.1:0-6443 GCA_035457105.1 Pyrinomonadaceae bacterium | reverse complement strand
ATTTGAAAGAACGCGAGGTGAACGTTTGACAAAGCGCCGCCGGGCCGGCGCACTCTAAACTTCTCCTCGTTTGACTTATTCCTCGCTAAGGGTTTAGGTTTTCGACGTCATCAGGCATCCTGAGGGCGCGATCTACTGTCTAAAAACTTCTCCCGCAAGCTTATTAATTGAGGATCCAAATGAAAGCACGAAAAATCCTGTCGGCGCTGTTGCTGGCGCTCTTTTCTATCCAAACACTACAGTTGACTGCATTCGCGGATGAAGGAATGTGGACGTTCAATAACGTTCCCCGCGCTGAAATTAAGAAAAAGTACGGCTTTGAAATTACAGACGATTGGCTCAAGAAGGTGCAGCTCGCATCGGTGCGCTTTAATAACGGAGGCTCGGGTTCATTTGTCTCGCCGAATGGCCTGGTCCTGACTAACTATCACATCGTTGAAGATATCGTTAACGAAGTCAGTACCCCTGAGAAGGATCTCGCTAAGACCGGATTTGTCGCACGTACTCGCGAAGAAGAGATCAAAGCCCCAAGCCTTGAATTGAATGTGCTGATCAGCATCGAAGATGTAACCAGTCGTGTGAATGGATCCGTCAAGGCTAACTCCACTGACGCTGAAGCCTTCACAGCCAGGCGTGCCGAGATCGCGGCAATCGAAGGCGAATCCCTGAAAGCCACCGGATTGCGCTCCGACGTCGTCACTCTTTACCAGGGTGGACAATACAATCTCTATCGCTACAAGAAGTACACCGACGTCAGATTGGTCTTCGTCCCTGAGTTTCAGGCTGCGTTCTTTGGAGGTGACCCCGATAATTTTAACTTCCCACGATTCAATATCGACATGTCGTTGGTCCGAGTTTACGAAAACGATCAGCCGGTGCATCCGGAAAGTTATTTCAAGTTCTCAACTGCGGGAGCCAAAGAGGGAAGTCTTGTGTTCGTGACGGGGAATCCTGGTTCAACCTCGCGACTTGACACAGTCGCCCACCTTGAAGAGCTTCGTGATACAAGCATCCCCATCATTCTGCGACTGTTGGAACGACGCGAGGCGATGCTCCAAAAGTACATGGCCCTTGGTGATGAACAGACACGCCAGGCTCAGAATGAGCTCAATAGTGTGCAGAACTCTCTGAAGGTTTATCGAGGGCAAATCCAGGGACTCAAAGACAACGCTTTGATGGCGCGCAAGAAAAAGGCAGAAGACGCGCTGCGCAAGTCGATCGCGGCGAATCCCGAACGGCAGAAGCTGTACGGCGATGCGTGGGATGCGATTGCCAAAGCACATCAAACTTACCCAACCTACATCCGCGAGCGCAGAATTTTTGAGCAGTCCGGCGGCTTCAACAGCACGCTGTTCAGTTTTGCCCGCGCGCTCGTGAGGCTGGCGGCAGAAGATCAAAAACCAAATGCCCAGCGACTGCCTGAATACACGGAAGCGCGACGAGCATCCCTCGAGCAGGGATTGTACTCACCTGCACCAATTCACCTGGATTTTGAAAAGTTGAAACTGGCAGATTCCCTCTCCTTCATGGTTGAGTTGTTGGGCAACGACAATGCGCTCGTCAAACAAGTGCTCGATGGAAAGACTCCTGAGGCGCGCGCCAAGGAGTTGATCGACGGAACAAAACTTGCCGACGTCGACTACAGAAAAGAATTGGCCAAGGGCGGTGCAGCCGCCATTGACGCCTCAACAGATCCGATGATCATCGTAGCCCGCGAGATTGATCCAAAAGCACGTGAAGTCAGGAAGCGATATGAAAGCGAACTGACTGGTGTTGAACGGACCAGTTATTCAAAGATCGCTCGTGCATTGTTCGAAACGGAGGGCACCAAACTTTATCCCGATGCGACGTTCACGCTTCGACTTTCATATGGCGCGATCGATGGCTATACCGAGAATGGTAAAAAGATTCCTCCTTTCACTACCTTGGGTGGACTTTATACTCGCGCTGATTCGTTCAAGCAGAAGTTTCCCTATAACCTTCCTCCACGTTGGCTTGAAAAGAAGTCAGCTATCGACCTGAATACTCCATTCAACTTCGTCTCGACTAACGACATCATTGGTGGAAATTCAGGGTCGCCGACAATCAATCAGAACGGTGAACTGGTGGGATTGATTTTTGACGGCAACATTCAATCGCTGGTGGGAGACTTTATGTATGACCCTTCAGTGAATCGGGCCATTTCAGTTGATTCGCGTGGAATGCTGGAGGTCTTGAAGAAAGTATTCAACGCAAATGAAGTTGTCGCTGAATTGACAGCGACCTAATTTAACCTTAATAGCTCAACGTAAAGGGACAGGCTTAAGTGGCCTGTCCCTTTTTTGTAACCTGATTATCCGAATCCTGTTTGAAGGTACAGATGTTTTGAGAACGCCCGACCGCCCTCTTTTTTATCTTAATTAAAGGATTATCATTTGATAATTTCTCAATTGATAATTATTCCAGTCTTTACAGCGGATGATGGTTCTATTCGGCATTGAACAATGCCTGCTTCAAATACTGCCACCTTTCACTTGTCTTGCTCAGATAATCAAGCTTATACCAATCCTCTACTAGTTGAGCCTGACCTTCAAATCCAATTTGTTCCCAGGGCTGCGAAAGATCATAGCTGTACAGGTGGTGTTGGCCACGACCGCCGATTTTGGCGTTGAGGTAATACAGCGAGTGCTGGATCAATCCCCGTAGCTCAGTGAGCTTCTTGTGTTTGTATTGCCAGACATGGACCATTTCATGAACTAGTGTAGCGGGAGCGACGTGCGAAAGATCTTCGTCAAACAGTCGCGGTCCAACCATTATCAGGTACTCCTCACCGCGACCCGCCAGTATGCCAAACAAAACTTTACTGGTAGTGCCCGTGGTGACGAAGGGAACGCCGGTAGTGGTCAGTCCGTCTCGGATTCGAATGCATTCCAAGGGCGGCAGATCGGCACCTTGGAAAACTTTGTTAACGAGTATTTTTTCGTGAGTGGTGAGTGATCTATCGCGCGTGCCCCAAATCCATGCCATCGATATTCCTCTGACATAAACCTCAAGCCTTTTCTAAACCAGCATATTTCTCCACCAGTTTTTTCTGACCGTAACCAGGAAAGCTGACGGTAAGCTTGGTGGAATCGCCGGCACCTTCACGGCGCAGAACCAGGCCGCGCCCGTACTTCGAATGTTTTACATATGAGCCCGGAACAAACTCGCCCGCCTCAGTGGTTGAGGTAGGGGCCGGCACCTTGGGCCGCGATTCTTTATTCCATTTGTTTGCAAAACTTCCAGACGTCTGGCCCATCTGCTTCCCACGCTGTTTAAAAAACTCGGCGATTGAGTCGACACTGTCGTAGGTTTTGCCGGTGTATTTCTTGCGTTCCACCCGCGGACTTTCAGGCTCGTATGTTAAGCGGGACGCTTCTTTTCCGAAAGACAGCCATGATGGTCCAAAAGAGAGATCCTCCATAAGATCGGGAGGCATTTCATTTAAGAACTGCGATGGTTCAGATGCTATCTCTTCACCGTACACACGACGCTTCATCGCGTGTGTCACGTAAAGATAGCGTTCCGCCCTGGTAATCGCGACATAAGCCAGACGCCGCTCCTCTTCCAACTCTGCAGTATCGACGGCGGATCGCGAATGTGGGAACAATCCTTCTTCAAGGCCCACGATGAATACGAGCGGAAATTCGAGACCCTTCGCGGAATGGGCCGTCATCAGAGTAACCGGAGCATCACGCTTGTATTGATCTTGATCTGACACCAACGCCGAATGGTCGATAAAATCACGCAGCCCTTCGATACCTTGGTCGTCATAGTCTACGGCAGCGTTTACGAGTTCCTGCAAGTTCTCGAGTCGACCTTCAGCCTCGTCTGTCTTTTCTGCTCGCAGGGCACTCTCATAACCGGTTTCACGGATTGCCGCTCGCACTACATCTGAGACTGGCGATGAGCTTTGCGTCTCAACCTCATCTTCTGGGTGCGTCACCGGCAATGACTTTGGCCCACGCAGAAGGATCTCATTACCGGCGAGTTTGCCAAGGTTGACGATCACGTTCTGGAAGGATCGCAACGCGCTTACTGCTCGAGAGCTGAGATTCTCAGGTTTCTCAACCGTCAAACTGATCGTCTCCCAAAGAGATACGCCGTAATCGTTAGCGCGCCGATCCAATTCGTCGATCGTCTGCTTCCCGATTCCACGAGGTGGACTGTTGATGACTCGTTGCAAGGCAATTGAGTCGTTTGGATTGAGAGCCAACTTCAGATAGGCGATGATGTCGCGCACTTCCATTCGTTCGTAGAACGAAAAACCGCCCAGGATGTTGTAACTCAAACCCGTGCGTCGCATCGCCTCTTCAAACACGCGCGACTGGGAGTTCGTTCGATAGAGCACGGCTGCTCGTAAGTCAAACTCGTCTCGGCGATGTTCGACAACTTTGTTGGCTACCCAACGTGCTTCAGCTTCGGCATCCAGGGCTTGATAGTAACGAACCTTCTCACCGCGCGGATTTGTGGTCCAAAGGTTTTTGCCTTTTCGCTGTAGATTGTTTTTTACCACCGCGCCGGCGACGTCCAGAATGGTCTGAGTTGAGCGGTAGTTCTGCTCGAGCCGGATTGTTTTAGCATTCGCGTAGTGCTTTTCGAAATTGAGGATATTGGAAATGTCGGCGCCACGCCATTTGTAGATCGACTGATCCTCGTCACCTACCACGCAGATATTTTGCTGTTTTTCGGTTAGGAGTCCGATCAAGTCAAATTGGAGAGAGTTGGTGTCCTGATATTCGTCCACCAGAATGTAGCGAAATTTATTGTTGTACTTTTCTCGAACCTCTTTGTCGCTCTTAAGTAGCTTAACTGTCTTTATCAAGAGGTCGTCAAAATCGAGCGCGTTGTTGGTGTGCAAACGCTCTTCGTACATCGCATAAACCTTGGCCATGGCTGCGCGTCGCTCGTCCTGATGATCAGCTTGAGCAGCAAAGACAACCGGATCGTAACCGCGATTCTTAGCAGAGCTAATGGCAGATTGGGTGGCCCGGTAGGCGAGGTATTTTTCGTCAAAACCTAAGTCTTTAATGCACTGTTTCAGCAGTCGCAACGAATCTTCTGCGTCGTAAATGGTAAACGTGCGCGTGTATTTGTCTTTTAGCTTTTCAATGTCTTGTCGAAGAATGCGAACACAAAGGCTGTGAAAGGTTGATACCAGTGGCTGAGCGGGTAAATCTCGGCCGCGAAGCAGGCGCTGCACTCGTTGACGCATCTCGTCCGCAGCCTTGTTGGTAAATGTCACCGCGAGAATGTTCCACGGCTGTACACCTTTTTCTGCGATCAGATAGGCGATTCGGTGAGCGATTACCCTGGTCTTTCCAGAGCCGGCCCCGGCAAGAATTAAGAGAGGCCCTTCAGTAGCTATTACGGCTTCCTGCTGCTGCTCGTTTAATTGTGATAGAAAATCCGCTTCCACTATTTGATTAGTCCCTGAATCGCTTTGAATTGTTCATGTTTTGCGTCGCGTAATAACTCGAATAAGGCCAGTTCCACCGAACCGGGAAGGGCACCACTTTGCTCCATCTTGCTAAAGCCGATCTCTCTATCAATTTGCTTCCGTGAAGAAATGCAGTCCTTTAACAGGTGCACCTGATAGTTTGACGCAAGTAGGTCATGAACGGTTTGATTTACGCATATATGAGCTTCTATTCCCGCCACGAGTACCTGTTTAATACCCGATCGTTCTAATTGTTCGCGAAATTGTGCGGCGCCACACGAACTAAAACTCGTCTTCTCAATAATCTCACAGTCGGGAGCTAGCGCTGCTTTGATTTCCGTCAGCGTGTGTCCCAAACCCTTGGGGTATTGTTCGGTCACCAGGATCGGAAGTCGCAGCAGTTTGGCGCCTTGAATCGCGATTACAGTACGACTTGCGATCTCTTCGAAGTTTGCAATGCTGCCGCGAAATGCTTCCTGCATGTCGATGATGAGGAGAGCCGACTGCGATGAAGCGAGCATGTTTTTATGTTGCATTGATCGATTGCATAGATTTAAACACAACCTAACGGAAGCAGCAAAACGAGCAGCGTAAGGAGTGCGCCCACTTGTCAGTTTGAAAGCAAGATGCAGATAGCACTCGCGCCCGACCTTCTTTACCATGAGCACAATGTTAAGCAATACTGGAGGTCGACAAATGAGTGCTGTAATGATGATGCCTAACCAGGATTTTGACCGGAATGACGAATGGTGGCAGGCGATACTGGCTCGCGATCAGCGTTACGACGGGCAGTTCGTTTTCGCCGTGAAGTCGACAAAAATTTTCTGTCGCGCTTCTTGCCCTTCACGCCGACCAACTCGCGAACGAGTTACTTTCTACGCTGTCCCGGAGGCCGCCGAACAGGCTGGTTATCGCGCTTGCAAAAGATGCAAACCAAAGAGTGCTCGTATTCTCGATCCGCAACTGGAGTTAGTTCAACGAGTTT
>DATIBX010000716.1:0-3688 GCA_035457105.1 Pyrinomonadaceae bacterium | reverse complement strand
CAAAACAACAAGGAAGTGAAGTTCTATGACGATCTGATCAGAGGTAAGCAAGTCGTAGTCAACTTCATGTACGCTGAGTGTAAGGGCGCCTGCTCGATTACGACTCAACGAATGAAGACGATCTATGACAAGGTGAAAGATCGGATGGGAAAGGACCTCTTCTTTTACTCGATCAGTATTAAACCCCAGGACGATACGCCTGCCGCATTGAAACACTACGCGGAAATGAACAAGGTCGATCTCCCTGGTTGGGTCTTCCTGACTGGAGATCCCTACGATATCCAGACAATCCGCTTCAGGCTTTTTGGTATGAGCCATCCCGGATTCGACCTCGATGACGCAATGCACGGCGGTATGCTGCGCCTTATCAACGATGGAAGAAACTCATGGGGCATGGCCCAGGCTTTCGCCAGCAATGAGCACATTCTGAAACGGATCTCCTGGCACGATCCACAAAAGAGCTACGGAGAATGGGTAATCGAATACCGGAAGCTCCAGGCTCTGATCATGCAAGACGTCAAGAAATACGGCTATCGCCGAGACGTCTAACTTCGCAGAAGAGGCCGTCGAGACTAAGGTTCGACGGCTGCGCATCACGACGGGAATAGGAGCCGCTCAAGCGGCTTCTATTCCTGGTCCAACTCTAACCGGCGCGTAGTGCTGAATCCACACGGGCCATCGGGGTAAATGCAATGAAATTAAAAGCCACAATCGCGCTCCTGGCTATTTTCTTTGTGGGCTTAACCGGAACGGCTTTGGCCCAAACGGCTCTAAACCTACAGACGAAATGTCGGTTTGACATCGTCGGAACCTGGAAAGCGCAAATCTCGCCTACCGAAGCACGTCTTTACACTTTTGACGCTGACGGCGTGATGACGGTGCTTACAGTGTCCGGCACGGAAAAGCCTCGTGTAATCTCCACTGCAAAATACGAGTTTCTGGACGACCCGAACGCTCCGGAGCGAATCTCGTTAAGAGCAAGCGGCAGGAACCGAATTTTCGGCCGGCTTCGTACGGCCATGAAAGTGGTGAGCTTCGACGACTCATCCATAACTTGCCAGATTCCTGGCGTTGGAACAACCAGATGGACCAGAGTCGATACGGACCGATACTTCATAGTTTTTGTCGCACGAAAGGGAGAGTTTTACGACACGAGCGGTTCTGCCTTTCCGGTCGTTATTAAGTTGGCCGGACGCGTTTCGAAAATCGATGCTGCCGGAGTTTACTCAGTTAAAGGGACAGCAGCTTTTGGCACAGTTCCAACCGATACTTTCAAAGAGTATCTAAGAGAAGCCCGCGGCGATTCAGAAGTAATTCTGCGGCTCGAGATCAATTCTCAACAGTATGCAAGAGCTTTGAAAATCGTACAGGAATGGCAGCGACGCGCACGCGAAGATGCTCTTCCCTACACGATGGACACAGCGCTTTTCACTGCACCCATGCCGCTGAATAACATCCTGCTCGTGAAGGCTGTGTCAGAGACGCTGAACCTTTGCCAGAGTGATTTCGATCTCTACAAACTCGACTACGTTCATCCCGGCGATTGGATCACCAACGAATACAGTCCCGAATTCGTCCCGTTCGTCTTTTTCAAAGAACTAAGACGCCGGAACGAAGCGAGACATATCGAATACACGAAATTTCAGGAACTGGTACCGATGGCCAACGTGGCTATCCGGTAAAGCTCCACGAAATTTCTAATCACGGGGAAACACGGTCTATGAAAAAGATTTCTTTTTTGATTGTTTCAACAGCATTGATTGCGTTCTGTACCCCTCAGGTCCTGCGCGCGCAAACGCCCACGACTCCTGATGAGAAACAGACGCAGCCACGTAAAACCAATGGCATTTTCACCATGTACGTTCTGGATCCTCTAGCCCGTGCGCTCTGCTTTAAGGACGGGAAAGAAGGAATGATTTTCCAGGGCAACACCTGGGAAAATCGTTGCAGCGATTTGAGCTACTCTCCGGCTGGCGGCGGAAATCTCGTGGCCGGCATTGAAATCAATCGAGTAGCAACGATCGTGGATCTCGGCACCGGCAACGATCTTCGCGACCGATATGATTTCGAAGATGCCGCGAATGGTGGGCTCGGTTTCGCTTCATTGCGTTTGGATGGTGGCAAAGTCACAATCGTCCAGGGAGACCTTACGAAACAAACATGGCAACCGCTTAAAGAAGGTGATCAACCTTTTTCTGATGCAAAGGCATCCGCCACTGCGCCGATCAGGTTGGGCCACATCTACCTCGTTCGGATTGCGGATACCAAGGACAAGAATTTTGAACGGCTCGTCAAGCTGATGGTGATCTCGTTCCGTCCGGATGAAGCGGTTACGCTGCGATGGGAGTTGTTGTCAAAGTGATGGGCAACTTCACGCACATGCAGGCAATTATTAGCAGTGCTTCCTGAATAAGGAGGCGAAGTTAAAGAACTTCCACCCTGAAGGAGAACAGGTATGAACCAAGAAGCAATGCAAGATTCATTAGTAGAGGGCGGCGGCAACGGCGGCTCTTCGACTCTCGGTTACGCAACGGGCGCAACTGTTCCGGCAAGTGGCACGTACCGATGCAGCAACAAGTACATGGACGTCATTGCCATCTATGCTGCCGGCGAGAAATTTCTTGCTGACGCCAGGGGCCAGAAAACCACGTGGTACCCCCTGACGAAGACCCTGAGCACCAACATAGACGGCGGTTTCACGGGAACCAAGGTCGCTCCGGGAACGGCATAAAGACAGGTACGACCAACGTTGGCAATTCCGCAGACTTCCTCCTGCTCGCGTCGGGCGAGGCGTTAGCAGGAGGAGTCGCCACAATTCCAGGGGGTTACAAATGAAATTAAGAAAGTTTCTGCTTGTGCCGCCGCTTGCGGCTGTATTCCTTTTCCCATTCGGAGTACACTCCCCAGTACTCGCAGTGCAGAAAGAACGGTCGGCGCACTCTAAAAAGCCGACACAGTTTCATTACGTTTGTCCGATGCATGACGACGTGACCTCGAAGTCACGCGGCGTTTGCCGCAAGTGCAAAATGAAACTGGTTCGAAAACCGATCATCAAAGAACCAACTACGGGGACAAACTAGGTCATGAAGTTTTTTGACGCAAAGACGCAAAGACGCAAAGCGGGGCTCGTGTTCTCCTTTGCGCCTTTGCGTCTCCGCGTCGAAAAACTTCTAGCAATAGCGGTAGCGTTGTCGTTCTTTGCGATCCTGGTGCCAATTTCCAGCGCCTCCTCAGACAAAGCTGCAATGGCCTGTTGCGTTGGTACAGCAGCAGGCCATTGCGACTCCGGCATTCCCGCGAAAAAGACTCCGCCGCCGGAGCCGATGTGTGGCCTGGACAACTCCGAGCTCGAAAACGACGACATCACTATTGTCGCCAAACCTGCTCACCACGAATCTCACCACTCACTCAGCCAAATTGCTGGAACAACTGCTGAATCAACTTCACACGCTGCTGAATCAAAGTCGGTTAGTAAGCCATGTCAGATGGAGTGCGGTGCGTGCACGTCCAGCGCTTCGCGTCAACAAAGACGCGAGCGAGGTATTGTGCAATCAGCCTCGTCTCTCAATCTTTCTATCGTTACTCATCCCAGGTTCGAGAATCAGCCCTTCTTCTTTTTATCCAATGAGGACTGGAAGCAAACCAGTCCGCGAGGCCCTCCAGCCGATCTCCTCTAGTCAATTTTATT
>DATIBX010000715.1:0-2513 GCA_035457105.1 Pyrinomonadaceae bacterium | reverse complement strand
GCTGGCGGTTTATAATTCAAAACCTTTCCTGTGGCCGATTCATTGGAACCGCCTTTCAACTCACGCGGCGAAACTCGATATCGACTTGACCGGGTGCACTGAAAAAAGTGTTGGCGAAGGATTGAACAAACTGATTGCGGTCAATCGTGTTATTGCTGGCAGAGCTCGCGTGATCTTTCTGGCGCGCAGTGGTCAGGAGAGCTGGAAGCCAAAGTCGCCCGGAACCAAGAAGACAGACCTTTTAATAATGACTGGCGATGTTCATAAGGTTCCTGACGCTGGTTTGTCGCTCGCGGTTTCACCCTATCGCATTAATACTTCTTCACCACTAACCGGAATTAAGAGTCTCAACTATCTGGATCGAATTCTTTCGCGTGAGGAAGCGCGCAGTCGTGATTTCGACGAGGCGGTAGTTTTAAACGAGCGTGGCGAGATCGTTTCAGCAACTACAGCAAACATCTTCTGGTCAAAGAATGGCACATTGCACACGCCAAATTTGAGCAGCGGAATTATTGCCGGCACAACCAGAGATTATGTTATCGAGATTGCGGCGAAACATTTCATCCCTTTGCTTGAAGGTGTATATGAAATGTCTGACCTGACAGATGCTGACGAGATCTTTCTGACGTCGGCCGTGCTTGGTGTGGCGCCAGTGACGACGTTTGATTTCCGTCGCTATGCGGTTGAGACAGGTAGTATTACCGCAATCATTAGAGAGACTTTCGGAAAGTTAACCGGGGATTAAAGAGTTGAGCCAAAAAATAGAACAAGTTGGGAAGGAGCGGTTTAGGCCCGCTGGCAGACTAAGAACTTAGTAAGAAAGCGGGGGTAAACCGCCGTTGCTCACGTGTTCCAGGAGACCCTTCTAGATATTGTTTAAGCCCTTCTCGCCGCTTCCATAAGCGACTCAAATGCGATAACTTGCAAAGTGAACTCGAGGGGTCTCGCACACTCGCCGCAATGCGAAGCTACAAATGGTAAGTTCTAATCATTCTATAATTTAAGCGAGGGTTTTGTTGATGAGTACTGTGATTGAAAAAGCCTCAGAGGCTAACGAACAACAAACCACAAAATGGGTCTATTTGTTCGAAGAAGGACCAGGAGACGACAAGGCCTTGCTAGGTGGTAAAGGCGCGGGGCTCTGCGAAATGACTCGCGCCGGCTTACCCGTGCCTCCCGGCCTAATTGTGACCACCCAGGCTTGCAACGCGTTCTTCGATAACGATAAGGCCTTCCCTGAAGGAATGTGGGAACAAGTAAAAGAAGGTCTCACCAAGATCGAAGAGAAGGTTGGTAAGAAATTCGGTGATCCGAAAAATCCGCTTTTGGTCTCAGTACGTTCCGGGGCCGCGTTCTCGATGCCGGGAATGATGGACACTGTTCTCAACCTCGGACTAAACGAAGAGACCGTGCAAGGACTTGCAGCGCAAACAGGCGATTTGCGATTCGCGCTCGACGCCTACCGCCGCTTTGCTTCTTTGTTCGGTGAAATTGTAATGGGTGTGGCCCACGAAAAATTTGAACGAGTACTCGATCGCTTCAAGGCGCAAACGCAGGGCGGCCGCGACACCGATCTCAAGCCCGATCATCTGCGCGACATCATCGCCGCGGAGAAACAGATAATTCTCAGCGAGCAGGCCGCGATTCCCGAAGATCCCTATGAACAACTTCGCGTTGCTATCGCCGCAGTCTTCAATTCATGGATGGGCCGCAGGGCGATTGACTACCGGCGTATCAACAAGATTTCTGACTCGCTCGGCACCGCAGTTAACGTGCAGGCAATGGTCTTTGGAAACATGGGCGCAGGAAGTGGCACTGGTGTGGCGTTTACCCGCAACCCTTCAAACGGAAAGAAGGAGTTGTACGGTGAGTACTTGCTGAATGCGCAGGGTGAAGATGTAGTTGCGGGTATCCGTACTCCTAATCCGATCAGCCAGCTGAAAAAGGAATTGCCTGAAGTTTACGATCAGTTTGCTTCAATCGCGGGTCTGCTCGAGGAGCATTACAAGGACATGCAAGACTGCGAGTTTACCATTGAGCGTCGGAAGCTCTGGATGTTGCAGACGCGTACGGGTAAACGTAGCGGCGCAGCTGCAGTCAAAATCGCGGTTGAGATGGTCCATGAGAACCTGATCGATAAATCAACAGCTGTTCAGCGCGTCACTCCAGAACAACTCGATCAACTTCTACATCCTACTGTGGATCCAAAAACCAAGGTTCCAGTTTTAGCGACTGGTCTGCCAGCGAGTCCGGGAGCTGCGCAGGGACAGGTCGTTTTTAGTCCTGACGAAGCAGAGGAGATGGCTCGCGAGGGTATGAAGGTTGTACTTGTTCGCCAGGAGACCAGTCCAGACGATTTCCACGGTATGGTTGCTGCGCAAGCGATTGTTACCGCACGTGGTGGCATGACGAGTCACGCTGCTGTCGTCGCTCGCGGCATGGGTAAAACCTGCGTCAGCGGCGCCAATGCATTGAACATTGACTACAGCCAACAGCAGTTCTCAGTTGAAAAC
>DATIBX010000714.1:0-10926 GCA_035457105.1 Pyrinomonadaceae bacterium | reverse complement strand
TTGCCTCCTGACCTGATCGGTCTGTTCATGCTTTTCTGTTTTTTGATTGTGATGATGACCGAGATCGCGTTGGTGCGGAACCTTTCGAAGCTGGTTTCTTCATCGTCAGAAAAACAAAAACATCTTCCTGCGGCTAAATCGATACCGCCAGACTTACGTTTGCCTCAAGCAACGCCTTTCGGAGAGCCCGTCTCGAGCGTTACTGAAAATACGACGCGAACATTAGAATACTCGCGCCGGCAACAATAGAACTGGAAGGTTACGGAGATTGATTATGAAAAGCCTTTACCTGATCCTGGCACTTATCGTGGTTGTCTCGGCCGCCGCTTGCAAGCATGGGATGCATACGGGAGTTAAAGGCTCCGGGAAACGTGAAGTACAGAAGCGAGACATTGCGTCTTTCAAATCCATCTCAACCGAAGGAGCATTTACGATAGAGGTGCAATGCCAGAAAGACCTGGCCGTTGAAGTTGAAGCGGACGATAACATCCTGCCACTCGTTTCAACCAAGGTCACCGGCAGCGTGTTGTATCTGAGGAATTCTGCCAATTATTCAACTCACGAACCAGTTGTCATCCGGATCTCCGCACCTGACATCGAAGGATTATCCGTATCGGGAGCTGGATCCATCGACATCTCTGGAGTGAAAAACGAGAAATTTGAGATCGACTCGTCCGGCGCGCCATCAATAAAGGTTTCTGGTGTAACTAACGTCTTAGACATCGATACGAGCGGCGCGGCCAGGATTGATACTCATAACCTTCACGCATCGCAAGGTGTTATTGATAGTAAAGGGGTGTCAAAGATTGATGTGGACGTACGCGATCAACTAAATATTAAGATCGCTGGGCCATCCTTAGTCACTTACGAAGGCGACCCCACCGTAAACCAGAGCATTAGTGGTCCAGGCAAACTTCAGAAAAAGGGATCGACTGAAGGGGCATAGCGCCCTCGCGTTCCAGATTTAGTCTCCTACCTGACTTACTCTGCGCAACCTAAGTGTCCCTCTATGTCTCCGGGTGATCGTTTTCTGAAGACTTGCTCACCACCAAGGCCCGAGGACAACAAGGTTGCAGGTTCGCTCTGCATCTACTATCCTCTTAATCTTTCCTTTATTTTCTTATTGACATTCGAGTCATTCGTGAATAACTATTTGCGCATTACCGAAAGGAGCTTACTTCCCCAATGACCTATGTAGTTGTTGAGTTGTGCGTCGATTGCAAGTACACCGACTGCGCTGCCGTTTGTCCTGTTGAAGCATTTCATGAGTTAACTGATCGTCTCTATATTAATGCTGACACCTGCATCGACTGCGATGCTTGTGTTCCCGAATGTCCGGTGGAAGCAATCTTCGCCGATACAAATGTGCCTGAACAGTATGGGCATTGGACCCAAATAAATATCGACGAAGCTCCGAAGTATCCAATCATTAGTCAGAAGATTCCGGCTTTACATGGTCCAACCTGCACCGGCCCGGAAGAGTAGATAAATTTACGAGACAGAGATTTCTTTAAAGGCCCGCTTTCGCGGGCCTTTGGAGTGCGGCAGCCTGGTGCCGCTTTTTTACCAGCGAATGTTTGTCGCGAGTTGAGAAATAGCTAACGGTAAATTTTCCAGGTGTAGAACCTATGACAAAGCGCCGCCGGGCCGGCGCACTCCAAAATTTGGTACAACTTCCCAAGCTTTTTCCGTATAATCCCCGCTCGACTCCCCGTCCTCGTCAATAGCCGCGCAAAATAATGTCCAAGCGTCTGCCCATTCTCCTGGCGCTCTTTGTTGTTCTCGCTGGCCACACCGCGGCGTTTACAAAAGATAATTGGGTAAGCGTCCGCTCCGATAATTTCTTTGTTCTCGGTAACGGCAGCGAAGAACAGGCGGCGCAGGTTGCCTCTCGGCTTGAGCAGTTTCGGGACGCGATCTCAAGAATGTTTCCAGGTGTAAAAATTAGTTCGCCTGTGCCTACGACAGTAATTGTTTTCAAAAGTGAGACCTCATACCGGCCGTTCAAGTTAAGTGAAAGTAACGCGGGCTATTTTCAACCCGGGCAGGACGTCAATTACATCACTCTAACTACCGAAGTTCACGGCGACCAGGATCCTTTCGCCGTAATTTTTCATGAGTACACGCACTTGCTCGTCAACAACACGATCGAGAATGCGCCAACCTGGTTCAATGAAGGACTCGCCGAGTATTACAGCACCTTCAGTATCACAAACGATCAGCAAGTTATCCTGGGGCGGACCATCGGTAGTCACGTGGCATTATTGCGTCAAAAGAAAATGCTGCCGTTACGCACCCTGTTTGCCGTCGACACAAAATCCCCTTACTACAACGAGAGTGATAAGCAGAGTATTTTCTACGCTGAGTCGTGGGCGTTGTTGCACTACCTAATTTTGAACAAGAATCCGCAGCGTGTTTCTCACGTTACGAAATTTCTTGAATTACTTTCTGCGAAAGTTCCCATTGAGAAAGCTTTCCCAGAGGCCTTTCACACAACCTTCGAACAGATGGAAGAGGAACTGCGCCGCTACGTGGGCCAGGACCGCTATCCGATCGTTCGCGGCCACTTTGAAGGCAGACTGCAAAACAAAAATGAGCTAACAACCCGATCAATTTCTGAGGCCGAAGCTCAAGCTTATCTCGGCGACCTGATGGTCCATAGCAATCGATTGGAAGCCGAGACCTATCTACAAAACGCATTAAAGCTCAATCCGGACCTCGCTCTTGCTCATGCAGCACTAGGCATGTTGCGGTTTCGTCAAAATAGGCTGGAGGAAGCCCGACTGAGTCTCGAACGTGCAGTAGCTGCAAACTATGAAAATTATCTAATCCACTACTATTACGCTCTGGTGCTGGCCCGTCCAAACCAGGACGAAGTTCATTTGGGATCAGGATTTTCCACTGAAACCGCACAGAAAATTCGAGCAGAGTTAAAGAAAGCGATCGCTCTCCGCCCTGACTTTCCCGAATCCTATAATCTGCTTGCTTTCATTAACCTGGTAACGAACACGGATGTGGACGAGTCAATAAACATGTTGCGGCAGGCGCTGCTAATTTCGCCGGGTCGCACCGACTTCACTTATATGCTGGGCCAGCTCTACATGAATAAAGACGACTATCGAGCAGCTCGACCTCTCCTTGAGCAAGTGGCCTCGTCTGCGGCAGAGGCGCGAATAAGGGCGCACTCGAAGAGGCTGATCGACACGATTGATAAGATCGAGGAACAGCACAAGCTGGCTCGATCAAAACGCGACAGCCTGTCAGGACGAATTGGAGCACAACAATCCCGTGGCAAAGATATCGAAGACACTCCAACCGAGGATGACCTGTCACCATCGACTCTCGAGGACGTTCTGCGAGTGCCTGAGCCCGGCGAACGACAACTACAAGGCACACTGTTACATGTTGAGTGCCATGCGAATGGCCTTGTGTTTTTGATCAAAACTACTTCGGGTTTATTACGACTGAAGAGCGAAGACTTTAGCAGTGTTCAGCTTACTACCTTCGACACGAGAGTTCGGGGCCACCTGACTTGTGGCACTGTGAAACCGCAAAACTCGGTCGTCGTTTGTTATCTTCCTGAAAAAGATCGAAAGGCCAGTACAGACGGAGTTTTGCGCTCAATCCAGTTTGTCCCGGTCGATTTCCATCTGACTCCCACCGCCTAAGTCAAGCATTCAGAGCCTTCGAAAAAGTTTGTTGACCGAATCAGTTAACTGATGCCAACATGTTTAGCGGACCTCCCTTTCGGTTCGCTTGCTCCAAGATTCAAAATCTCAAAATACCTCAAGGAGCTTTTCATGTTTAATGCCGAATCCGTCCACTACCTGCAACTTAAACAAAAGTACAGATCCGGAGTCCATTGGTTTTACTGGATTGCGGCTCTCACAATGGTGACCTCGCTGATGAGCCTCGCTGGTGGCGGCTGGCGATTCTTTTTAAGCCTTGGCGTCACTCAGTTTATTGATGCCATCGCAGTCGAACTCTCAGCTTCACTTGGGAACGCGACCAAGGTCATAGCGATCGTGCTTGATATTTTTGCGGTTGCCGTTTTTGCCGGCGTGGGGTTCCTTGCCGGCAAACAATATCTTTGGGTCTACGTCGTTGGGCTGGTCCTGTTTCTACTGGATGGAATTGTGTCTCTTTTATTTGGCGATTGGCTGGGCGTAGTAGTCCATGCGATTGTGCTCTTCGTAATGTTTCGCGCATTCAGAAGCGGATTGGAACTATCGGAACTCGAGCGGTTACGGGTCCAACAGTCTCAACAACAACCTGCAAGCGCGCCAGTATGACACTTCATTGCACATAGAACCCGCGACACTCTGAGTCGAGTAGAGCAGTAGAAAATAGCGAACCTGAACAGCAGTCCAGGCCATTCCGTCCTACATAAGAACCCGAGTTGCATGTGCCGTCGAGCAGGCGGCGCCATCGCTGTCCGTGCGAGTTCCGGCCAGTGCTTAACTTCTCGTACTCGCAATCATTACTTCGCTGCAACGAGGGTTGGGTTGAATACTTTTGATTGAAAGCTGCTTCGCCCATTTGTTTGCATTCAGCATATAGGACGTCGTCAGCAGCTTTTCTTCTCACCACAACGTCCATCATTGCTCTGCACTTTTCATGAGTTGGCTGTTCGATGCAATTGATCTGGGTCCTCAGGATGGCAATGGCAGCTGCGGCCGTGCGGCACTTTTTTGCAAAAGCAGTCGGCAGTTGCGGCTTCGGACAGTTTTCTTCATAAAAGGCCGGAGTAAAATCAAAACGATCGACATCTGGTCCAGCTCCGCGATACATGGCGAGCATGCAACTATCAGTATTTTCCGAAAAGCAAATTTTGCACTCCTGACCTTTCACACAGGGTCGAGGCGACTCTCGACTACCGGCTGGATCAAATGCGTTTCGGGTTCCATTCACTGACGGATGGAAGACCACGTGCGCATCGCAGTTATTTGGACACGATTTACCGTCATCATAAGTAGTCGGAAACATATTTCTTGCCTGCGTCGCCAAAGTTGACATCGTAGCGGTGAGAACCGACGCAGAAACAAGAGACAAAACAAGAAGTAGAGTTGCAGTGAGTTTAAGAGTCATATCAATAGCCCCAAAGGTGAAGGCCGCTGTTTTTACGAAGAGACATTTCCACAGCAGTTTGTCGAGCCACAACAACAAGAAAACTTTGAGCCTGAACCATCTGCACCATAGTTACTGGTGATTTCGTCGCCTGGTCTTATCGCTCTAATCGCTACATCACAGAAGTCTCGCACTGTCGTGTTGTTATCGCAGCTATGATTAACGAACCTTTCAGGCGATTGAACTAGCAATGTCGTAGTCGCGTCGAAGGGGTGAGTGTAGCGGCGCTCTTCGACGGACAGCGAGCTCAACAGTTCGTTCGGAATGACGTGCGACAAATCCCATGGTAAAACGGTCTCACCCGGTGCGAAGGCGCGGCAAGCAAAAAGTCCGTTACCGTGAATAGCTGATGGTTTGACCTCAAACGACTTTGACATCTGGTTTTGCTTGATCTGTTGCGCAGCCAGGTGGGGCAAGTGGCCCAATGACGCTGCACTTCAGATCATTTTCCGCGGAGTAATGGTCTTTTCCAGTGTTGACTCTTTACGCCGGACGGTTAATTTGTAGCTTTCCGGCTTTTCCAGCATGTCATTCAAGCGACTCAGCGTAAGCTCTTTTACTGATTGCCCATTGATGCTCTCGATGATGTCGTCTTGTTGCAGACCGGCCTCCGACGCAGGAGAATTCTCTAACAAACTTCTCACCCGAAAGCTCCGATAGTCAGCGCCTTCCGCAATCAAGCTCATGCCTGACTGAGCCTGGTCAAAGGGCTGATCAAAATTCTGGTTGGGTTCAAAAATGATTCTATTTCGGTCGTAATCAAGGAACAGTCGAAACTTGCTGGCGATGCGCGCACCAATATTCCCGCTTAAGGTAGAATCAGCAAATGCTCCCGCCTTGTCCTGTGAAAACAGCGTGATGGGCTGGTTGACTTTGAACCGGCCAATACTTATCTCAATAATCCGTCCCACTTGCCCTATAGTTTCTCCACCGGCCCCCGCTCCACCGAGCGATCGGATCGTCTTGATATTGCCTTGCAGAAGCTGATGACTATTTACAAACGGACTATAAAAGGCCAGGGCCAAGCCTGCTCCCAAGTCCAAAATAAATTTTCCTTTGATGGGTGAATTCGCGGTAGGCAGAACCGTGGCATCAAGGATGGGATGTCCGTGTCGAAGTTGTATGGGGACGATTTCACCGGGGCCTGTATATGAGAAACTCTTCTTATCGTGCAGCTTCAGCTGCCGATTCAAATAGTCAACTTCGACAACGAACTGTTCGATAAAATTGCTACCAAGTATTCCATCGAAGTCCTGCCCCAAGCGCGGCGCAAGCACTCTGATCGGCAGGGCCATCGAGACCGGTTGCGAAAATCCGGGTAACTGCAAGATTGTGAAGGAAGCATCCTTTACAAATGCCCCTGACTGCGTTGTTGCACCGGCGCCTCCTACTCGTACGCCGGCTCCTAATTTAAGACCGAGCTTTTTTGCGAGCTCTAAATCCACAATTGCGTATTCATCTCCGGTATCGAGAACAAACGAGAGCGGTCTCGAATTATTGATACTAACTTTGAGGACTATGTGGCGGTTTACCAGATCGAAGGGTATGGTGACTGGCTGCGACGCTGCTGCCGAACTCTGATAAGTGTTAAACGCCAGAGCGCTTGCACTCTCGACCCGAAAACTCGCTATGGTGAGTAATAATAGGAGGGAGAGAATCGTTGTTAGAACAGTGCACTTTTTCATAAGGTATTTGAGGGTGTAAGAGTTAGGCGCCTTGAATGATCATCACATTTCAGATCCCCAGGCGTAGTTTCTTTTCTGTATCAGAAGCCAAGCCCAATGCCTGACAAAAAAGATTTCAAGTACATGCATTTACAGTCTTCCGGTCCAAAGCTGGACGCACGCGTCAAACGAACTAAAGTCGCGTTGGGCGACGCCTTAGTCACGTTGATGGAGGAGAAACCATTTGATTCCATTACGGTACAGGACGTCCTTGATAGAGCTCACGTAAGTCGGGCTACCTTCTATACGCATTATAGTGACAAGGACGACCTTTTGATGAGCGACGCGGAAGAGTTCTTTGAAATGATCTCGAACGCGTTGTCAGAACACAAGGACCAAAGCAATCGCGTTTTTCCAGTAAAAGAATTTTTTCACCACGTCAGTCAAATGAGTGCTTTCGTTAGGGCTTTGAGTACTGCCGGTAAGGTTCAAGACAATTGGGAGCTGGCTCGTGGACAATTTGCACGGGGGATAGAGCGACGTATTGCTGAGCTGCCTTTGGGGCAGACCGTATCGGCTGAAGAGCGACCCGCAATAGCTTTTGCGCATGCGGGTGCGCTGCTGTCATTGTTGACCTGGTGGATTGATCGCGGCATGCGTGAGAAGCCGGAAGAAATGGACCATATCTTTCATCGCATGGTCTGGACCGGCCTCAATAAAAAGGAGTAGGTCCTACCCGTCCTATAGGTCCTATAGGTTATAAGACTAATAGGACCAATAAGGCTCAACCACAATACTTCTTCGCCAATCGATGCACGGTATTTACATTTCGCACCGTGGCCTGAATACCTAACACCTTTTCTAACGACGGGCCATAGAACTTTGATTCGCCCGCCTTCCTCCGGTAAAGCCAGTAGACTTCACGTTCATTGCAGCAAAAGTCGTCGATCTTAGACCGCATCGACATCAATTTTTCCACGGCTGCCTTATCGGGTTTTTCCGAAATAAAAATCACAAAAAGTTGATTACCATCAGTGGCCAATTCAGACTCTGAAAATGCGCTGAAAGCAGAAATCTGAGCTATCTCATCAACCGACCGAACAAAAGCTGCGACCGGATATCCCAGCGAATCATGGAGGTACCGGTCGATTTTTCTTTCAAGCGCCGCTACATTTTTTGACTTGGTGTCGAAAATGACATTTCCGCTCGCAATGAAGGTTTCGACGTTTTCAAAGGACAATGCCTCAAACAGCTGGCGGAGTTGGTCCATCTTGACCACGTGGCCACCGACATTGATAGCGCGTAGAAAGGCTACATACTTTGGCATGAGAGTCGAGTTGGGGTTTCTGAGTCAGGAGTATTGGTCATTGATCCTAACTTGACTTACGACCAATTAATTTCTAATCAATGAGTACTCTGCTGTTGAATGCTTCGGCTTTTTCTATTGCTGAAAGCAGACGTAAATATTGATTATAGTTTCGACTGCGCGACGTTAGCCTGCCAACCTCTGACTGGCTGAGTTCGCTTCGCAGTAAAAGATCTAGAAAGTCGTAATAATCACCGGTAGCGGCGAGCGGAAACTCACGGGTATAACTCGTTATTTCTTGTTCTTCCGAACGAAAGCCTGCCAGTAGATCGAAAACGTGATCGGTCGTGATCCAGGCGCCCTCGCGCGTCAGCCCAATCGGAACCCTCAACTCAAAGAATCGCAAGCCTTCAGGTGTGACTACTCGCCTCAGTTCCTTTGAGGCTTCACCGTCGAACGGCGATTCAGGATCAACCAGGATTCGTAATAATCGGGGCTGGTCCTCCTTATCAAGCGTATCAAGTGACAGTTGAATCCGATCCGCAAGAAATTTTTCGAATTCGGCCTCGATTGGATAGTTGATCCGGCCGAGACATCCTACCGATTCACCATCGCCGGCGTTTTCAACCGGCAGACTCGCCGGACATTGCGCACAAATCTTCGTCGCCTCCTGCAACTCCTCAATTTCATCAGCGGCGCGAACAATCCAATTGATCTTATCGCTTGACGGGACCACGTCATCACCGGTGGTCAGACGTGCGTGTAAACTGCTCAAGCGTCCCCACTCTCGCAAGTGTTTTTCGGAGTAAGTGGCACGCAGGGGACACGCATATTGTAGGGCAAATTCGATTGACATAACTTGACATGAGCTTAGTTATTTCTGGCACAAGAGTCCAACGCTTGTGCTTTACCCTTTGTGCTTGAAATACGAAGGAGCAAAGTACAAAGGCCAAAGACCTACGTGCAAAGCCCCCGGCTGGAAGTTCAAAGCCCCGCCTCCCCTATGATAAGCTTCGACAAACTTTCCAATATGAAAGGTCGTCCAAATGGCAGTAAGTCAGGAGCTTTTAGAGATACTCGCTTGTCCTGCTTGCAAGGCAAAAGTTGAGCTCAAACCCGATGGTAGTGCGTTGAAGTGCGTCGAGTGCAAACGCGTCTATCCAATCCGTGATGATATTCCTGTAATGTTGGTCGATGAGGCCACCATCGAAGAATAGAGATGAACAGTCTGCGTAACATCGTTGAGGAATCACCTGTGTTGCGGGCTGTTGAAACTAATGCCAAACACTTGTCGCACGGAGAAAGCCTTGCGCAACCACTGGGCGCGGCCCGTTGGGATTGGACCAGGGTTAAGCGGATTCTGCTGATTCGCTTGAGATCGATTGGCGATACTGTCCTGGCAACTCCTTCAGCGACGGCTCTCAAGCGATTTGTTCCGGATGCTGAATTAGACGTGCTGGTTGAAGACTGGGTGGGTCCTCTGCTCACTGATCATCCGCATATCGATCAGGTACTGACGGTTACGCGACACGGTGTGTCAGCTCGCACTCGAATCGCCCGGGAACTGAGGAGTCGACGTTATGATGTTGTTTATAACTTGCATGGTGGTACGACCGCGACATTATTGACACGGGCTACCGGGGCTCGACACCGGGTCGGTTTCAAAACATATCAATACGCAAGGCTTCACAATCATCAGGCGCCCTCGTCATCGGAATTGTGGAGTCAACCACAAACACATTCAGTCGAGCAACAACTCGCACTTTTGGGGTGGACCGGTGTTCCTGTTTCTGATCGTCCCCGCACTGTACTCGGTATTTCCGCAGAAGCCTCGCGGAACATTCAAAAACGTCTCGACACGGCCCAAATTACTGGTCCAATCGCTCTAATTCATCCCGCTGCGGCGTTCGCCACGAAACAATGGAAAACTGACCACTTTGCCGAAGTGGTGGATCATCTAACGACGCAGGGTTTCACGTGTGTTGCCGTGGCAGCTTTCCACGAGCTCGGGATACTGCAGGACCTTGCCAGCAAAGCTATCTCCCGCTGCGTTATATTCCATGATCTTCAGTTGCCGGAAATTTCGGCTCTGGCAGCTCGTTCGCAAGTGTTCGTCGGTAATGACAGCGGTATTGCCCATATCGCAGCGGCAATGGGTGCTCCGTCGGTAGTAATCTTTGGTTCGTCCAACATTGCGCATTGGCGACCGTGGAATCAAGCGCCCGCGGAAATTGTTTATGAGGAACTGCCCTGTCAGCCATGTCATGGCTACTTCTGCGAAAAATTTCCTGCTCCGGAATGTATACTTCGTGTACCGGTTAACAGAGTAGTCGCAGCAATTGATCGGGTGTTGAAGAATTCACAGTCACAGTCTTAGCCATCCAGGGTGTCCATTATGGACCTGGACCAATGAATAAGAAACGCGCTGAACAAATACTGAACGAGTTAAGGACCCGTAATATTACTGTCCTGGGCGACGTGATGCTCGACGAGTTTGTTTGGGGAGACGTTACTCGAATCTCTCCGGAGGCGCCCGTACCGGTTGTTGACGTCCGCAAAGAGTCTCGGCATCTTGGAGGAGCAGCGAATGTTCTGGCGAATCTAGCGTCACTTGGAGCTTCTGGTTCGGTAGTAGGAGTAGTTGGTCGAGATGCAGCGGGCGAATATCTGCGATCGAATCTCGCCTCGTTGGGCCCCGGCGCCCTGGAAAACCTGATCATGGACGACTCACGTCCTTCTACCACCAAGACACGGATCGTTGCTCATAATCAACTAGTCGTCAGGGCTGATCGAGAGTCGCGCAAATCTGTTGACGCAGAAATTGAAAAT
>DATIBX010000713.1:0-4476 GCA_035457105.1 Pyrinomonadaceae bacterium | reverse complement strand
AATCCTTCACGACCATCTTTATCCACTGCCCAGACGCGCCATCTTCCCGGCTGCGCTCCGACGAAGTCGAATTGATAAGTCGTGTTGACGATCCCGGAGGCAGGCGGATTGTTTGTAACTGGGTTGGGCTGAGGGTCGACGCAGCTCGACCTATTCTTTAAAGCACCGTCGCAATAGTCCACTTCCACACTGTATGACACTGCTCCTTCGACTGGCGACCACTCGAGCTTCGTCATCCGTGGATAGTAATCAAAAACGACATTATTCGCCGGAGACAGTTGAACCGGCGCAGGAAGATTTACGCCCACCTGCTTCTCAGGTTCAATGACTGCCTTTTCTACGGCAGCTTCTGCCCGCTTCAGAAATACTAAAAACTCCGCTTTCGTTTCGGGAGCAACAGTGAGAGGCGTGTCTTTGTCTCCGTTGAGTCCGAGCCAATCGTTAAAGCCCGGCGCCTTAATCCGGAGAGTAAATGGCGCCTGCGGCGCCGGAACTGAAAAATATCCGTAAGAGTTTTTAGAGTTTACGGTCCAGCAGATCAACGGGTAGGTCGCGAGGCACAACTTGAATTCCATATTGTCGACCGGCAATCCTGTCCTGGCATCCACGCCCTTTCCGGTGAGCCGCCCATTCTTCGGCAACATGGTAATCGTGATGGGCGACCGAGCGTGCTCATCATCCACGACGACTTCCGGAAGTGCGACGGAGGGCTGCCGGAAGAACGGAAGGTACGTCGATTGAAAGCCCTGCGCGGAACCGTCGTACACTAATTTGTACGTACTTGTCTTATTCACCGCGATGGAAAACTGTCCTCGCTCATCCGACAAGGCGCACGGGATAACCGTGTTTGGCTTTTTCGGATCGAAGTCTGCCGCGAGGGCGCACACCCTGACACCACAGACTGCTTTACCAGCGTTATCCTGCACCTGCCCGCCGATGAAGTAGGTGGCGTGCTGGGGAGTAAACAAGGAGAGAACCGCCACTATCAAGCTCGATGAGATAAGGTTGATCATTCCGCTGCTCCTTTCGAAGTCCAGGCAAGAGCAAATAACACTGGGGAGGTGATGGCAGTTGAGACTCTATTCTCAGATTTGAGTTAAGTCAATTTTTCGAATTGCCTCATCAAAAACCCACTCCAAATGGGATTCGTTGCCTCATTTAAAAACCCACTCGAAATAGCAGGTGTTTTACCTCCGGTGTTTGATTTCACTGGAGGTGGGGATGAGGCTAACAATGAAGGCCAGGCAGGAAGTTACCACCGCGACCGCCGGTGAATATCGCGGGGCGCGCAAAAAAGAGAAAAGCAAGATTCTGGATCAGTTTATCGCGACCACTGGCTATAGCCGCTGGTATGCGCGCTTGGTGTTGCGACAGGAAGGACGTCACATACAAACCGACAAACAAACTATCGTCGTGGTGGAGCGCAAGTCGAGGGCAAAGAGAAAGCGGGCACGCTACTATGACGAGAAAGTGCAGACGGCGCTGGTGAAACTGTGGCGCATCATGGATTACATTTGCGGCAAACGGTTACAGCCTTGGTTGCCGGAGCTCATCACGGTGCTCGAGCGCCACAATGAGTTCCGGTGCGATCGCGAGACGCGCGCGAAGCTGCTGCGCATCAGTGCCGCCAGCATCGACCGGTTACTAAAACCAGAGCGTCGCAAATATGAACTGCGCGGCCGCAGCGGGACCAAGCCGGGCACGCTCCTGAAAAAGCAGATTCCGATCCGCACCTTCGCCGAGTGGGATGAGCAGCGGCCTGGCTTTGTCGAGATCGACCTCGTGGCTCATGACGGCGGCCTGGCAGCCGGCGACTATTGTCAAACTTTGGACCTCACGGACATTGCCACCACCTGGACCGAGACGCTGGCGGTGCGCAACAAAGCACAAGCGTGGGTCTTCGCCGCTTTGAAGGAAATGCGCCAAAAACTGCCCTTTCCTTTACTCGGCATCGATAGTGACAACGGTTCCGAGTTCATCAACAAGGATCTGCTAGCTTACTGTCAGCAGCAACAACTGAGCTTCACGCGCTCGCGTCCCTATCGCAAAAACGACAACTGTTTTGTGGAGCAGAAGAACTATTCGGTAGTGCGGCGCGCGGTAGGCTACGCACGCTATGACACGGAAGCGCAGTGGCACTTACTTAATGAACTCTATGCGACCCTGCGCCTCTACACCAACTTCTTCCAGCCCACCATGAAACTGAAGTCGAAAGAAAGAGTGGGGAGTAAAGTCACTAAGCGTTATGATGAGGCGCAAACTCCTTACCAACGGGTGCTCTCGGCGGCGCAGGTAAGCGAAGCCGAGAAACAACGCTTGCGGGCTAAATACAAAACACTGAACCCGGCGGCCTTGAAAAGAAAATTGATGCGGTTGCAGGAGCGCTTAATGAAATCCACTGCGAGCCGGAAAGCAGTGCGCGTGCGCCCGCGGCAATGTGGCAACGATCGCTATTTCACTAAGCAGCCGGTGAGATGAAGAGATGAGTTTATCGCTTTACGGAGTACCGGATGGGCAACAGAAAGGGCAGAGCGTGTGGCCCTGCCCATCCGTATACTCACCGACGACGGCGCTCGGGTCGCTCTCCAGCGTTGCCCTATCCTCCGCGCCGGCGCCAGTGACTCTAACACAGAGCCGCAAACAAGACGCAAACTACTACCGTTTTTGCGCTCACATTTGGAGTGGGTTTTTAAATGAGGCAACGAATCTCATTTCGAGTGGGTTTTTACGTGAGGCAATAAGTAAGAAGCTTGAGTCAATAAATATTTGTTTTACGATGCGTAGGAGTTCGACCGGAACTTTCAGGACGAAAATAAATCTGGTAATTCTACAAAGACTTATGTCCAATATGTTCGGTCCAATGAACGATAGCCAACGGCTTCCGAGACGTGATTAGAATTGATAGCGT
Organism: Pyrinomonadaceae bacterium; assembly: GCA_035457105.1. Classification (GTDB taxonomy): domain Bacteria; phylum Acidobacteriota; class Blastocatellia; order Pyrinomonadales; family Pyrinomonadaceae; genus PSRF01. The sequence continues at coordinate 1,568 of DATIBX010000713.1, read as the reverse complement.
CAGCTCCTTCCAGGTCGGCAATCGTGCGGCTGACTTTGAGAATGCGATCGTAAGCCCGCGCTGACAGTCCCAATCGACGCATCGCGGTCTCGAGCATCTTCTCGCTGTGTGAATCGATCTGGCAAAAGGCACGAATCATACGCGGAGTCATCGCGGCATTCGAAAAGATCTTCTCTGTTGCGAAACGACTTTGTTGGCGTTCACGCGCCTTGAGCACGCGCTCACGAATCATTGCGGAACTATCAGTTTCGGGAGCAGTGTCGCCACGAAGCTCGCGAAACTTCACTGCCGGCACGTCGATGTGAATATCGATCCGATCCAGCAATGGACCAGAAATCTTTCCGACGTAACGTTGAATCTGATTTAGTGAACAACGACACTCGCGCGTAGGATCATTCCAGAAGCCACAAGGACACGGATTCATAGCGACGGCTAGAACGAATGAAGCCGGAAAAGTCAGCGACATTGATGCCCGACTGATCGTGACCTGTTGATCTTCGAGTGGTTGTCGCAAGACTTCGAGCACACTGCGATCGAACTCGGGTAACTCATCGAGAAACAACACACCCTGATGGGCCAGCGAAACTTCGCCGGGCCGCGGCATGGTACCGCCACCAATCAATCCCGCATCACTGATCGTATGGTGTGGCGAACGAAACGGACGTTCGGTGACGAGTCCCGAACGACCCGTCAATCCAGCGACGGAATGAATCTTCGTCAACTCGAGTGCAGCCTCAAACTCAAGCGGCGGCATGATCGTCGGCAGACGTTTCGCCAGCATCGTCTTGCCTGAACCCGGTGGACCAATCAGCAGGATGTTATGCCCACCTGCAATTGCAATTTCCAGAGCTCGCTTCGCCGACACCTGTCCACGAACTTCTTTGAAATCGACGCTGTAGTGGCTCGTGCGTCGTAATATCTCGTCGACATCCACCTTCATCGGCTCCGGTGGTGTTGACGAACGTAACTGCTTGATCAAACTAACAGCAGTGCGCAGGTCGGCAACGGGATAGACATTGACGCCAGCAACGACCGCTGCCTCTTTTGCATTCTCTTCCGGCAAGATCAAATGCCGAATCGAACCCTCGCGCGCAAGCATCGCAATCGGCAATGCACCCTTAATCGGTCGCACACGACCATCGAGCGAGAGTTCGCCAACGCAGAGAACGTGAATCAGATTGTGCTGTTCGGCGAGTTCGCCATTCGCACCCAGAATTCCGAGTGCGATTGGCAGATCAAAACTCGCGCCTTCTTTTCGCACGTCGGCGGGCGCAAGATTGATTGTGGTCTTTTGAAAGGGAAAGAAGTAGCCGCAGTTTTGCATTGCCGCGCGAATGCGTTCGCGCGATTCGCGCACGGCTGCGTCAGGCAGGCCAACGATCGTGACTGAAGACGATTGCTCGCTTTCACCACGGCTGTGAGTTAGATCGACTTCGATGTCGACGAGATCGGCGTCAATGCCGTAAACGGCAGCGGAAAGAGTTCTGAAGAGCACGTGAGGTAGCTCCTTGTTTTGAGAGTAAGGGTAAAAGGGATAGTACCGTAAGACCCGCTTACGGTACTGCCCA
>DATIBX010000712.1:0-2572 GCA_035457105.1 Pyrinomonadaceae bacterium | reverse complement strand
CAATCATTGATCATCGAACCTAACCTCAACCTCACCGCGACAGGCCAACATTCCAAGTTTCTCCTGTTAGCAGTCTCACCGTCAGTGGTTATTGAGCATGCGATCGCGATGCACCTGATAACGCCTCAATCAATGGTGACTTTCAGCGTCACTCCGATTGAGAACGACACTACGCTTAGCAGCATCTCAGCGGCACTTGTTTCCGAGCTTACCGACGATCAGCCTGGTAAGGAGATCGTGATCCGAGCCTTGGGTGAACAAGCACTCGTCCATTTACTGAGAAACTATTCGGCAGCTCGCCGCTCAGATGAGCTGGAGCTATCGCGTGTTGGATTAGTCGATCGCCGCATACGCCGATCAGTAGAGTTGATGCATGCTCAACTCGATCAGAATTTATCGCTAAAGTCACTTGCGGCCGCATCGTATCTCTCACCGTTTCATTTCTCGCGCCTCTTCAAGAAACTCACCGGCGCGACGCCACACAATTATCTTGCAGCGATACGTGTCGGACGAGCTCAATCTCTATTGGCCGAAACCGATATGTCGATCACAGAAGTTGGCTCACGTGTCGGATATTTGAGCGCAAGCCATTTCACAAAAGCTTTTCGTTTCGCCACGGGAACAACTCCACGAGAATTCCGCAAAGCCTTAGTCCAGCGTTAGGGCAATTCGTCGCCAATTTTGAGCAAGATCTGGCCGATTGAATGCTTCTTCGACTTGTATCATCCGACTACAAATCTAAAGGAGCATCACTAATGCCGGTTACGAACAAAACAGAAATTAAGCCAGCCGAAGGCAAACTTGGTGTGTTGCTAGTTGGCCTTGGAGCTGTGAGCACGACTTTTATCGCTGGAGTGGAGGCCGTCAAGAAAGGGTTTGCACAACCGATCGGCAGTCTCACTCAGATGGGAACTATTCGTCTGGGCAAACGAACCGATAATCGCGTTCCGCTAATTAAGGATTTCGTCCCGCTTGCCGATTTGAAAGATCTGGTATTCGGCGCATGGGACATCTTTCCGGAGTCAGCGTACGAAGCTGCGCTTAATGCTGGGGTGCTCGAAAAGGAATTGCTCACGCAGCTGAAAGAGCCATTGCGAAAAATAAAGCCTATGAAGGCCGTGTTCGATCAAACCTACGTGAAGCGTCTTAGTGGCACGAATGTCAAAACCGGTAAGAACAAATTCGAACTGGCAGAACAGCTCATTCAAGAAATTGCTGAGTGGAAGAAGAAGAACAAGGTTTCGCGAGTAGTAATGATCTGGGCGGCTTCGACGGAAATCTTTTTGAAGCAGCATGCTGTTCACAAGACCATCGAATCGTTTGAGAAAGCGATGCGCGAAAACCACAAAGCGATCGCACCTTCGATGATTTATGCCTATGCGGCACTTAAGTCGGGAATTCCCTTCGCCAACGGTGCTCCAAACTTAACAGTCGATATTCCGGCGTTAATGGCATTGGCAGATAAGAACAAGTTGGCAATTTGCGGCAAGGACTTTAAGACTGGTCCAACGTTGATGAAGACCATTATTGCCCCCGGTCTCAAGGCGCGCATGTTGGGTCTTCACGGCTGGTATTCAACCAACATACTCGGCAACCGCGACGGCGAAGTGCTGGACGACCCGGATTCGTTCAAGACGAAAGAGGAATCGAAACTTTCGGTTCTGGAGTACATACTTCAGCCCGAGGTTTACCCGGACCTGTACAAAGACTTTTCACATGTTGTACGAATCAATTACTACCCACCGCGCGGCGATAACAAAGAAGGCTGGGACAATATTGATATCTTCGGGTGGTTAGGCTACCCAATGCAGATCAAGATCGATTTCTTGTGTCGCGACTCAATTCTCGCTGCGCCGATTGTTCTCGACCTTGCTCTATTCTTAGACCTGGCCCAGCGAGTCGGGATGAAAGGAGTTCAAGAGTGGCTTTCATTCTATTTCAAGTCGCCTCAAACGGCGCCGGGTCTCTATCCTGAACACGACATTTTTATTCAGCTCATGAAGTTGAAGAACACACTGCGTCACTTGCGCGGCGAAGACCTCATTACCCACCTGGGGCTCGAGTATTACGACTAGGCCTATAGCTACGACGGCCGGGTTAACTTTTTAGTGCATCTTGCGTCAAAAGGTGTAGAGAGTACCCGGCCTTTAATTTGGCGGTGGAAAATCTAAGTACAACATATTGTCAGTGATTCTTTGACAGTTTACGTCAGGCAATCAATGACCCTTTTGTCATCTACAACTTAGATTTTGATTTAGGTCGATAATTTGTGATGACAATTGGCTTAGAGTTGTATATATAGCATCCAGCCTGGAGGAGTTCACCGGTCAAAAAAGCATACTCGGCGAACTCCATTTCTTTTAACTGCATCAATTCAGCGAGCGGATCGTTCCTTGCTTGTTAGGGATAGTCGGGCCAGTTTATTGGCGGCCCGATAACGTTGGAAGGCCCTAACGCAGACGCGCAAGGAGAAGGCCGATGTTAGCTGAGATAGAAATGACAAAAGCGAAAGACATGGACAATACAGGAACAGTTTTCCTGGATCCCGATCAAAAGAGCCCTCGTGCTCAGG
>DATIBX010000711.1:0-2660 GCA_035457105.1 Pyrinomonadaceae bacterium | reverse complement strand
CAATAAAACCCGCCACTAAACCGATCGCCATCCAACCAAGAAAATTAACGGCAGTGTTTTCCTGCTGATTGGATATGAACATTCCGAAAGTATTGAATTCGACAGCCATTAGTTCACCTCTTTAGTCGCCGCCCCCAGCAAGGGCAACCACCCATAACGATAAGTGTAGATGCACATAAGTTGGCGGTCTGTGCGACAGCACACAAACCTTGTTTTGATCTATGTGTGCTACTGCACATACAAGTCCTGCGAGATAACGTTTAATAATGATCCGTCCCACTAATCCACTGCGATAAAGAACAGTGACACAGGAGTGATTGGAAGAGCCAGCTTCAGCTGTTTCAAGATGCTGGACTTCCGCAAAGCTACTATTACGGGGCTATCTAGAACAAAGGGAGTCAAAATATGGACAGAGATCAATCGACTAACAAAAGGAAGGACTACAGCTCCAGTCTCGGCGACCGCGAGGTATATCAGCGTTACTTCCGTGAGGCGTACGAGCACGGGTATGCGGATGGCTACGCCGGCTACTAGGCCTCAATCATCGTGAGCCTTGCAAGCGACACGAAATACAATGCAACCAATCAAGCTTATCAAGAACGCGAAACGTAACGTTTTAAAGACTGGAGCCAGGATCAAGCCAGACGTGCGTACGGAAGCACCACAAGGGGTTTGGTCCTGGGTGTCCGAGTTTAAAAGGACTCAGCTTAGGAAGTCTCTCATGACCTTCGATAGTTTGTTTAAGGACGGGCCTGACAGTGATAAGAGGCAAGACTGAACCTATGTCTCGGCAGAATAACTATAAGACCAGCATCTCGAAAGATCTTTTATGAACAATCTCTTTGCCATGCAACGAGCGAACGGCGACTGGTTTGCACTCGACCATTATGGACGTCTGCGCGTGCCGCTATTCCACAGCATCCATGACGCCATGATGGCCCGCTTACGTAACTTTGGCTTACTGCTTTTCAACCCGGTAGCAGTTAATGCTCTGTTTCTCAAGAAAACAGTTCCCTTACCTGGCGAAGATGAGGTGGATTTTTGCTTGATAGACGATCCGTTTGTCAGTTTGAACCTCGGTGCCACTGTGGAACGCCGAGCGCTTGCTCAACTCATCCGCCCTGCCAAGGAGCAGGAAGTATTTGCGAGCAACGAACAGGCGTCGGATTCTTTGACACGGACTCAAAGTGCCCTTCAGGCAACTGAGACCTGGGAGAATGAGGGAGGGCACACCTAAAAGTTAGCGTGAGGCAAAGCGTCGCATGATTTTGGACCAGTGGTCCAGTACGTTTTGTGAAGAACGACGCTCTGTCCGCTACCGCACGGACATAGTTTTCAAAATTCAGAAAACTGGGGGTAAAAATCACCGTCAGATTACTCCCCGGCATTTGACCCCAACTTGAAAGCATAACCCTGATGTCATTCATTCGTGCCAACTCAAAATTAGCGGAACCGTCAACTCTCCCCTTCTCTTCGCCGGCGCCGGCTACTCGCCAACCTACGATCCTAGTGGCCGAAGATCACGCCGACACGCGAGAACTGCTTTGTATCTTATTAAAGGGATGGGGCTTTCGAGTAATCGAAGCCGCAGACGGGTTAGAGGCTGTCGAAATTGCCGCGAAAGAGAGGCCTCAACTAATCCTGATGGACGGTCGCCTGCCTCTGCTGGATGGTCTTGATGCCACTCGCAGAATTCGTGAAAACGCACTCCTGAATGACGTTAAGATTGTGGCGCTGAGTGGCTCCGCGAGTCCACGCTATCACGCGGAGGCTTTGGCCGCTGGGTGTGATGACAGCTTGCCAAAACCTTTCGATTTCGACAGGCTTCGGACGACTGTGGTCCAGGCATCGCTTAAATCCGCTCATGCCGCGTAGCAAGAATCGATAACGGTGCCTTAACAAATAGATCTACGCTGTGAGGGGCTCGTTACCGTGCTCCTCCAGACACTTCGCCCGGCTTGTTATCTTCCTGAACCTCGGAAATCATCACTTCAGTTGTTAGCATTAAGCCAGCAATTGACGCGGCGTTTTGTAAGGCGGTGCGCGTGACCTTCGCGGGATCAATAACACCCGCTGCCACCAGATCCTCAAACTCCTCTGTCACAACGTTATAGCCTATGTTTGGGTTCTTTTCGGAGCGAACTCTCTCGACAATTACCGCACCCTCCTTGCCGGCATTAGCCACGATCTGCCGGAGGGGTTCTTCCAGCGCCCGCTTGACGATGTTGACACCAATTAGCTCGTCTGAGTCGGCGTTGGGTTCGTTTTTGTCAAAGGGGTCAAATTTGTCCAATGCCTTCGCAGCTCGAATCAGCACCACACCACCACCAGGCACGATGCCTTCTTCAACTGCTGCACGAGTTGCGTGCAGTGCGTCTTCCACGCGTGCCTGCTTCTCTTTGACTTCCATTTCAGTAGCCGCGCCGACGCGAATCACAGCGACTCCACCTCCAAGTTTCGCCAGCCGCTCTTGCAACTTCTCGCGGTCATAGCCGGCGTCAGTGTCTTCGAGTTGAGCTTTTAGTATGTTCACCCGAGCGTGCAAAGCCGCGCTGTCTCCGCCTCCATCAATGATCGTGGTAGTGTCCTTATCGATCGTAACTTTCCTTGCGCTGCCGAGCTCCTCAAACATCACACTTTCCAGCTTGATACCAAGATCG
>DATIBX010000710.1:0-2912 GCA_035457105.1 Pyrinomonadaceae bacterium | reverse complement strand
TTTGCATCGCCGGCGTGGCCTTGCTCAGCATAGTCCTGCTGAGCTGGATAACGTTGAGACGTCCGCCGATGCGTTTTACTCAACGAAAGGCTGAGCCTGTCGTAGTAGTCACGCTTGCACCTGGATCAATCACAACGGGAGCCGATATCACAAGGCAAGTTAACGTTCCACCAAAAGGGTACGACTTGAAACTTGAGCTCGAACTGCACAACACGAGGTTTCGCAACTACCGGTTCGAACTCTTTCGCGAAAACAAGCCCGTGCAAACCAGTGGAGCACTTGAAGTCGAAACGAAGGGCCGGCAGTATGTTATTCCACTCACCATTACTGGCGAGGTGCTTAGTCCTGGAGATTATCAAGTGAAGTTGAGTGGTGTATCGGAGTCGGGCGCTAACGAGTTTATCGAGAATTATTCTTTCCGTGTTGTCGAGTAAGTCCTCACTAACCAGCCGCCAAAAAATATTTCTGAAATGTTTGCCGGGGTAAAGTCATAAACCATTGAAGCGTCGCATTTAAAACACCCCACGCGCGACCAGGATCCCTCACCCCGTAAGCAACGGCGAGCGACCTTGTGAACAGTCGCTCGCCTTTGTGGCTTTTCGGAGTTATCCGCGTAATCTGTGGTTACTGCTTACGGATGTAGTTTCGATGCACCCAGCCGTCATTTGCCGCACGATCCTGCGTCTCGAAAAAGATGTTCTTGTCGTCTTCTCGCGTCACGACCTTCACGCGCCGCGTCACTTGCCTTGCTGCCGCAGTGCCCTTTTCTGAGTCCGCCAGAAACGTGTGCACAGTCTCACTCGCCACTGGCTTCTCTGCGACATCTTTGTTCAACTCAGCAACAGCTTCGACCGCGCTGGCCTTGATTAACTTGGGCCACAGCTTTACGAAAAGCGCGCGCGAAGCGTAAACGTCCGCGCTGTTTACGTGTCCGTTGATCGCAAACACATAGCCAATCACGTCAGACTTGTTTTGCAGTATTCCGGAAAGCGCTTCGATGTACGCGCCTGTCGTTTCTTTCACTTTCGCATTTTCAACGGACAGCTCAAAGCTTGATGTCGATGCGAGGGCGGGGGCAGCATCGATGACATTAACGGCCAACTTATCCTTTGCGACTTTGACATTGTCCCAAACAGCTTGCTGCGACTGTGCTTTTTTTGCGGCAAGCTTAAGATCCTTCGTTGCGATCATGTTTGCAGAACTGCTGAACGAGACATTCTCCTCATTTCCACGCTTGCTCCAACGACCCGACTCCACACAAAACGCCGCTATCGGCATGCGGCCCGATCTGGGTGGAACGATGAAATCGACCGAGATCATTCGATCCTGATCGCCGCCGCGCACGATGTCGCCGGCCTGGACGTAGATGTCCTGGTTCGACAGATTTCTAATCGCGAGCTCATTCACGTCCTTGGTTTCATAAACCCTGACCTTCTTTTGCGCGAGAGCTTCCTGAAGCGTGAGAAAAGTCTTTTTGGTCAAGTCCTTTCCATGAACAAGAAAGACGGTAAGGTTGTTGTGAGTGTACGGACCAGAGAGGCGGTAACTGGATTGGCCGGCTGAGGCGTCTTGCCCCGTCGTTGGCGGGTCCTGGCCCACAGCCTTGATAAAGAGTCCTACAGAGACGAGGAGACAGAAAAACGCAATTGTGGTTACGTGCTTAGGCTTCATTGTCGTACTCCTGAGTGAAATGGACTGCCGGGGAGACAACCGCGGGGAGACTAGAGGAACGAACGTATGAAGACTTCTTGCGCGGTGAGACGGTGGTCGAGGCGTGTTCGTTGCCTCGGATGCGTGGCTTTTAAGAAGAGTCGGTTACAGGCTGAGCGGATTTACAGGATATGCAGGATGAATCTGGTAATCCTGCATATCCTGAAATCCTGTCACTGCTCTAATGCCAACTGCACGGCCTGGTGAGCATTGACACGACCAAAACCATGCTTGTCGTCACGGACGTGGCCGTTGGGTTTGATACACGTGACCTGGAGATGCTCTCGAACTCGCTGAGCATTCCAATCTGGATGTAGGGCCATCACAAGAGCTGCCACACCCGCCGCAAGCGGGGCCGCGAAGCTCGTACCTGAGTCGAACACGTTGTCGATTCCCTCCGTAGGCCCGAAAACCTCGCGTCCGGGAGCGAGGAAATCCAGTTCTGGACCAGACGCTGACCCGTCCTCATCCCCCTCACGATTGGAACGACCAACGGCAATTACCGTTTCAAGTGAGCAGACCTTGTCCTGGCTGATAGGCTCATCCCTGTTACTCACGGCCCAGAAGATCGGGATTCCCAGACCATTGCGTCCAGTAGCAGTGGAGTCAATTGCCGCCTTTAGCACTGTCTCAAGAACGCTAGCAGTCCTGAGGCTGCAAGAGATGATGTCGGCGCCAAGAGTAGGCGGACCTGCCGGATCAACTGCTCTCGGATTAACAGCAAACTCGATCGCGCGCGCGAGGGTGAGCTGGTTCCCAATCTGATCCTGAGCACAGGCAAGAGCGATCAGATGTGATTCAGGAGCAACTCCGCACCCACCGTTGTGGTTATTCTGCCGTGCACCGACCATTCCGAGGCAAAATGTTCCGTGACCCCGGGAAGGAAAATCCGGCATATCTTGCGTAAAGCGGGTAAAGGTGGCATCACCAGAACCGGGTGCGGGGGCGGTAAAGAAGCCGCCATCAACTATTGCCCCTTGCAAGTCGGTGTGATCGATGTCCATGCCATTGTCGATGATCGCGACACGCACGGGGCGTTGCGGATTAAAGTCACGAATAACGCCCATGGTTATGTCCCACGCCGGTATCGAATTCAGACCGAATCCACCCTTACCATCGACTAACTTCTCGGCATGCTGCCATTGGTCTTTGAAATCCTCATCGTTGAGAGCTTCGCGTCCGTTAATCCGCTGAAGCATGCT
>DATIBX010000709.1:0-2805 GCA_035457105.1 Pyrinomonadaceae bacterium | reverse complement strand
ATAGCGGCCAACATCAAGACTCTTTTTGGTCTAACCAAGCGACGCCCCCGCTCTTATTCCCTGTCCCACAATATCAACTTTTTTCGGGATGCTGATTGGGATTTAGCCTGGGAGTTTTGAAGCAGTTAAGTTGAAGAAGAGCGGGGGCGTCGCTTGGTTAGACCAAAGAGAGTATCGAGATTCGCCGCTCTGCCGCCCTTCCTGACTGCGTGATTCTTGGTGAGTCTCGAATTCGACGCTCTCCACGATAATTACCGCCAAAAATCGTGCCCCAGTTCGTGTAACCTCTGACCCAAAAGGGTAAATCCGAGATTCCAACCTCCTAAAACGCTCTAAAAATTCGGGCGGCATAGTCATTGCTCCTTGTGTTTTCAACTCAGTTGCTGGCTGTCTCCAGCAAAACCTGCAAGGAGTAGGAACCATGAAACCGCAGCTACTCAACGACCCTATCCGAAACCCTTTCTACAATCGCTTCAACGATCCCGTGCAACGACGACTCGACGACATTCAGTCGCATGAGTACACAGTTTGGTTGAGAGATAGAAATCGCGCCATGTCGATCCCTTCGCCGGCAATCTCGCGAGATGGAGCCCAACCGCACCACTCGCGACTGTTTGCGGGTATTCTGGTGTTGTCCGTCTTGGTTGCTATTTCCGCGGCTGTCGTCAGCTTCGCGCTCCGATAATCTTGGAGTGCGGCGGCCCGGCGCCGCTTTGTCAGACACTTAACTACAACTGCGAAGAGTTTTGAATAGAAAAAGCGCAGGCCCAAAGACCTGCGCTTTCTGCTGACTATCTCTAGAAGGTGAGAGCCTGTGTAACAAAGCGCCGTCGGGCCGGCGCACTCGAAGGGCGGACTCCAAAACTAAGGAGCTGGCGTGAGACACCGTGATCGTCTTGGGATAGCTGACAGATATTCGTAAATCGCAGTCAAGTCTCTATCAGTTTTCTTTCCAAAAACGGGCCAAGGCATTACCTGTAGCAATCCATTATCAAACGGAGGATTGAACGGTGACGTCGTGTCTTCTCCAGTCCGTAAAACGTGAATGAACTCTTCCAGTGTCAAACCAGCGGGCAGTCCGTTGGCATCAGGTGTTAGATTCCGACTTCTAAATGGACCAAAGTCCATTCCCCCAGAGAGGTAGCAAGGAACATTGATCTGTTCGGGCTGACCGAGAAAGGGATCACCACCGGTTGCATAAGAAGGATTCGTATGACAATCGTTGCATCCGCCGGTGTTGACGATATAACTTCCGAGTCCCACCAGCGCGCGATTTTTTCCTTTAAGGTTGAGGGGAACGGGCGCAATTTCGAAACCACGCTGAATAATGCTGTCAGAAAGCTCATCAGCGCTTGCAGTGACAGGGGCGGCGTCAGTGGTTGAGAAGCCAGGGACGATGCTTGGTCCTACCAAAGCAATCACGAGACCTACCAGGCAAACTAAAACAGAAAGTACGGCCTTGCGCTTCATTTGAAGACTCCTTTCGAGACGGCAATGCGAAACCTACGATTTCGCTGCCATTTAAATCGGATGTACGAGACCCGTTTTCAGGGGACTTGAACAGGGATGGTCTATTTAACTGGGCAGACCACAATTGTGACGCAGCTTTTATCCCAACTGGTTCGTCAGGTCAAGCTAATTGATGACCTCGGAGTGTCCCGACCCTGAAAACGTCCCTGTGCAACCTCTGTGTTTTCTGTGTCTTTGTGGTGAGCAGAGTCCTAAGAAAGCCCGCACCATGGAGTCACAAAGGGCACAAAGGCTGCACAGAGTAAGGCAGTTAAAAGGCGAGAAGTGTGCATGTACGGAAAATATGTTTGATGGCGGGGTGACAAGCGCAGCCCAACTTACTAACATGTCCGGTTACCCACATGTCACTTAAGGGAAAGTTTGCAGACCATTTCAGTCCAAAGATTCGCGATCGAGGGGTCGCCTATTTCAGATCGGGTTTGGTCAAAATCCTCAACCATTCCGACACGCTCGTCGAGGCCGAAGTAAAAGGCCGTGAGCGCTACCAGGTACGTCTCAAGTTAAGCAAGGTCAGTCTCGACATAGCCTGCACTTGCCCATATTTCGATGGCGGTGAGGAATGTAAACATGTGTGGGCCACGATGCTGGCGGCTGATTCCTATCAATACCTCGCGCAAGCGGATCTTCGCCCTCGTTTGATGATTCATTTCGACGATGATGCGGCCGCGGAACTGACGCAGGTAGTTAAGCAAGAAACACCCCCGGAAGTTCGCCCACCGCTGTGGCAGAAACAGCTCTCACTGGTCGCTAACGCTGCAGAGAACGGCGTCGAACGAAATATTTCAGACTGGACCGACCGGCGGCAAATTCTCTACGTCATTGATCCTCAGGCATCGAGGGCGATTAACAATCTCCGGGTTGAGATTGGTTATCGACAACGCAAAGTGAATGGCGATTGGAGCAAGATCAAACTCGAGCGCATTCCAAAAAATGTTATTGCAGCGTTAAGTGATCCTGACGATCGCGAAATTCTCTCAATCATCGCTGGGGTGGAGACCGGCTACTACAACGTTTACAGCTACGACTTCACCAATATAGGTACGATGGTTTCCATTCCCGGACCCCTGGTTGAACGACTTTTGCCGTTGATGTGCCGTACTGGCCGTTGTGTCTTGCGCTCGAAAGAAAAACCCGGCGAATTTGTACCTGTCGAGTGGGATGATGGACCACCCTGGCAGTTTTGGATGGCGTTGGCCGCCGACGATCGTAACGATCAGTATGTACTAAGTCCGTTGTTGCGACGTGGCGCTGAGCAGCTGGATCTCGATTCAATTG
>DATIBX010000708.1:0-7091 GCA_035457105.1 Pyrinomonadaceae bacterium | reverse complement strand
TGTCAAGAATCAGCTTCGTTGGTAATTTGAGTTGTCGATCTGTACGACTACCTCTTTCTTCGGATAGTTCAGAATTGCCTGGGCCATGTAAACCTGACCGCTCGGTAACATTGCGTAGTTTGCTGTCATAGTGACTGGATTGTTTTCGTAACTCGTAGCGATAGCCACGCGACGAAAGAGCATTGCTTGACGATCGATCCAGATAGTCATTGAGTCGCCCTGTTGGATCACGTTCTGCATCTGAATCTGAACCGATCCCGCCATGTCGCCCTGTGCTTGTGAAAACGTTGCTTTCTGGAGAGCGGCCTGCATTTGTTCGTGGGGCAGCTCCGTGTACGACTTCACCAACGTCGCAATGTCGTCCATCATTTGCTTGAACTCTCCGGTTTTCTTGGCGACGATCTTTTGCTTTAGACGACCACCACGTCTGCCCCCAGATGAGTCCTGTGAGTCTTCCGACGGCTGTTCATTCAAGAGTGTCTTCTGTTGATTTCCGAAAGAGTCGTGCGTTATCAGATTGACAGTGACTTTCTTCGTCTCACCTTTCAATTGCAGTTGCATTCGCTGCTGATAGTTGAAGGCTTTTAACGCTTGTGCATTCGCCTTAATCGTGCCCGCCACTTGCTGCGGATTCATACCCTGCAGCACAAGGGCATCAGGTTCTCGTACGGCTAGCTGGCTTTTGCCACCAACAATGACAAATGCCAGCAGCAGAGAGACTTTAAGAACCCAATAAACGAAATGAGTGCTTCTTTTTCTGGACTTTCTGTGATTGATCTTAGATTTAGATTTCATGACTTACTCCTCGGATTATTTGAGAATTGGCCCACCCAGTTCAGCCGCAACTAATGACGTCTCCCTCCGCCACTAAAACCTCCGCCGCTAACTCTTCCGCCACCGCCAAACTCCCCGGCTGAACGCTGGAAATTCTGGAACTGCTGACTCTGAGATTCGCCGCGCTGACGGTTCTGAAACTCTTGACTCATCTCTTGAGTTGGCGCTCGTTGGGCTGCCGTATTCTTGAACTGATCTCCCTGCGCATTCGCGGAATTCCTTGCCTGTTGCTGTTGCGCGTTCGCAGAATTCCAACTGCCATTGTTATAAGATTGCCAACCACTGCCCGTGTTCTTGTAAACATTCCCATCCTTGGTTGCATACATGTCGCCGCTCGATGTTTTGACTGCACCTGCGTCGCCATATGCCCCGCTGTAACCAACAGCTTTTGCCCCGCTCGTAGATCTCGCCGCGCCAGCAGTTCCTTCCGCCGTTGTAACGTGACCTGTCTGAACCGCCTGGTTTCCATTGCTAACTACCGACGAACCCCATTGGCCGTAAGCACTCGAGCCTTGTCGCGTTGCAGCCGCATTACCCGTGTATGGGTTGTAAGCACCTGCGGCGGTCCGTGATCCGTAAGCTGTCGATGCAGTTGCTCCGCGCGCGTATGTTCCGGTGTAAGGGTTATAAGCCTGACCGACACTCGCGCTGCCGTATGGACCATAGGCCGTAGCACCACGCGCGTAGGTTCCAGTGTAGGGGTTGTAAGATGCACCAGCCGCGGCACCGCCATAAGGACCGTAAACACCTCGAGCTACACCATAGGCACCGGTGTAGGAGTTGTAATACGAACCGTAGCCATATGTAGTCACGTATGGGTGATAGATTGGATACCCAACCGCCGGGTAGTAGAGGTACGGCGGGTAGTAATAACCAGTTCCGCCCGCGATGATTGCTCCAGCAGTTAACCCAACAACGAAGCTCCCCAAATAACCCGCTGTGTAACTCGCCTCGATATTGCCTTCCGCATTAGTTGACTGCGTAACGTAGGTGACGTTGTAAACCGGTGAACTTGGTGGAATCGAGTAGATCTCCTGTGGTACAGAGCTGGCCGTTTTCCACGGTCCTTGTGGAGTGGTCGACATAAACCAGATGCCGTTCAAACACAAATAGTAGACATCGCCCACCTGAATTACTTTGTCGGGGGTATTAACTGCGTAGGAGAGCGATGTTCCTTCTATCGGTTTAAACTGAGGTGGACCACTGTAGCTGACACTTGCCTGAGAAGCAGCCGTAGTGGGATTCACTGTTATGGCAGTTGGAATTTGTGCCAGCAGAACCGCATCCTTTGCCTGTTCAGTTCCCGGCACTGAAACAAGTACTCGCGACGCAGGACTGCTCGAAGGGATCTGCGCGAAGTCCGACGGAAGATCCGCAGTAGCGTATGTCCAGGGACCTTGCAGGCTACTTGAGCTGAACCACCGACCGGCTGCCAGGTAGTAATACTGTTGTGTTGGGTTGTAAACGAAAATATCAGCCTCGGTGTTGTTCGCAAAAACGAGTTGAGTGCCCGGTATTGCGGAGTACACCGGTTGTCCCTGAAACAAAATCACCTCCGCGGGCTGCGTACTCACAAACACCACAGGTGCAAATCCATAGGAGCTTGCCGGTGGGCTAATCGCCGGCACAAGACGTTCCCACTGCGGGTCGCTTCCTAACTTCGACATGTCGTTCGGTAACGTTGTGGTGATGAACCATGCCGCTTCCAGGCTCTTTGCAGTGAGCCACTGTTTGCCGGTGAATAGGTAATAATTCGATAAGGATTTATCGAGGAAAAGAGGCCAGTTAGTATTCACCACAAACTGTAGCGAGGTGTTAGGTATTTCTACCATCACCGGCTTACCGTCTATTTGCACCAGAATCGCCGGTCGATTGCTGACGAAGATACGGGGAGGATCATTCCGGACTGACACGGTCGGCGCGGTTTCCGGTTTGGTTACCGTGGCTATTAGTCGATCAAGGGAAATTGTTGTGGCGAACTCAGCAGGCAAGAATGTCTTTAAGACGTCCGCCATGCTTGCCGCGGTGCCTGAATCAAGTGATGGAAAATGCGTTCCCGTAATTAAGAAGTTGCTGAGTCGTACTGAGTGATCGTCAACATTTGCGGCTGTACGTGCCTTGATATTAGCGACACCCACAACCGATTTAGATCCTGCCGGGGTCAACTGAAACGCCATACTAAAATCTAGTTCTGTATGATTCTTCCATTCAGCGAACTGTGGTTGATAGAAAACCAACTTGCCAGCCGAACTTGTTTTGAGCCTGGGCCACCCTGCTTCTTGAGCAAAGCTACTTGAGGACAATGTAGAAATTAGTACTACCAGGTATAAGACCGTTTTCATGACACACCTCTACTCATTTGCTGTATAGATCACCGTCACGATGAAGCTTCTGATGCGGAGAATCTGGTCAGAGCCCGATTTTGAATTACGAAACCGAGTCGAGCTCTGACCGCAATGCATTTCTGCCCGCCAGTGCACTGAAGCCTGCTAACGCTTCATAATGTTAACCAGCTTCCAGGGGTTCTGGTTCAGTTCAACCTCGATGTGGTTGTCTTTGTTTAGTTTGAGTTTGGCGAGTGGATACATGACACCTGTGTTCTTCTTCTTATCTGGACTTAAGACGACTTCGATCGCCGACAGGTCGTAATCCATTGAACGACTATCGCTCCACGCTTCGCCAAACGTAATGGGTCGATTTGTAACTAGCCGCAGCTTTGTCGATCCATCCGGTTGATCCCACTCTCGGATATATACCACCTCGTAACCGAGGGTGCCCGTGATAGCCATACGTCCTTTGCTCTTCATTTTCGATAAAGCGTTAACTAAACCTTCATTGCCCTTCTGGTTGAAGGCCGCGAGCAACCCTTGCTGCTCCTCGGGGGTAGAGTATTCTTCAATGTGCAGAGTAATGTTGAAGTTTTGGCCCATCTGTTGGGCTTCACCCATGGCCTGAGCCTGGATTTCATAAGCCTTGGGCAGTTTCTGGGCCTGGCTGTTCGGCGTTGCCACGAACAAAAGGCCGATCGCCACTAGCGCAAGTACGTTAGAGTAATTAAGTTTTCGCATTTTGGCTCCTCCTACTTCGCCGGGAATTTCTGAAACATTTTCGTCAGTGCGTTAGTGACTTTCTTTTCATTTTTCTGCGGATTGTCACTAACGGTATCGAGGGCACTACCGCGCCAGAGAAACTGCTTTGTTTTTGGATCAGCAAGATCCACGACCAGCTGGCCGGAAACAATGTTGTCGACCTGGGCTGATCCCATTCCTCCACCCATCCGTCCCCAACCTCCAAAGCTATTCCAGTTAAGTTGTTTCTGGGTGTCAGTGGTTGTGTTGAAGATCACAACCAGGTCGCCGTCGTTATCAACTTTTTTCAGACCCTTGCCGTTAAGTTGAGCTTCAATACCAGAAACGATGTATTGATTCATGATTGGGTTGGCGACCGACTCTCCCTGACCCCATGAGTACGTTTTGTACTGAGACCAGTTAACATTCGGAGCTGCTTGCGTCGTTACTTTCTGTCCAAACGCACTCCCCGCCAATAGCAACAACAGGCTGAAGCCTAAGATAATTCGAACTGTTTTCATGTTACTTCTCCTCTCAAACGAAATGACCACTTACTTGTGTGTAGGTCAGTAAGCGAGCCTGCTTGCCGACGAACAGACGGTTGCTAGTTACGCAGACATGCGCAGTTGTTACTTCCTGGTGTTCCTTTTTTTACGTAACAACTTCCAAAAGATTGTCACTGTGACGCCCACGGCATTAACGTGGGTCTCCTTACATGTCGTGCAATTTTGCCGAAGATAGTAGGCGTCGACGGATAGCATTTTCTTGAAAGGCCAGATCAGCCCAAACGCATACTGGTTTTCGTTCCACGACTTATGCTGGCCATCGTGGAAGAGTTCACCCGATGTGTATGGACTGATCCGGAACTGCCCTGACTTCAACGGGCGTTCAAGAGTTAGTTTATTGCGATATCGCGTCGAATAAGTTCCGCTCACCCAGCGAAACTCAATGCGGTTGCGGTCCTGGATTAATAACTTGAGCGGCGAGAACGCATAGTTTGGTGTGCCTTGAACAACGAGCCGATTTTCCTCTTTGAATTTGCCGCTGTCGTCAGTGTCGAGGTACTCGTAGCCGCCGGCCAACACAAGCTGGTGGTTTTTCTCTTCATCAATGTCCCCCTCGAGAACCGATACGATTCGCCTGACGCGATAACTTCCGATCACACTCAATTTGCGTTGCGTGCGCGAGATATCGTCCGAACTTTGTTTCTCACCCAGCACCTGAACGGCCGTCCTGGGCCAAAGTTCAAGCGTCAGCTTCGCGCTGGGCCAAAACTCCTCTGAGGATCCTTGCGCCCCGACCGGTTGGGTAAACGCGAAGATGAGCAAGACAACAGCGAGGCCACACATGACGTTCGATCTAAATACTGACTTTGTGCGGAAGCGCTTCATTGAACTATCTCGTCAGGACACTCGCTCTTTCGTAAGCGAGACTAGTCCAGCGGCCTTCTCTTGTTCTTGGATCTCTTTCGCCAAAAGTAGTTTCGTTAAATAAGTAGATCAGCAGCATCGCTAGCTTCCGCTTGGGCCTCCAGTCTTATCGGCGTTCGAAACGATCGAACGAGAGTTAGATGGGCCACTAAATGTTCGTTTGACTCGATTCACGACGCCGCGGAGCAACGTATACAGAAAAAAGCTGGTTCGCTATTCCGTTCGTCTTTCAACCCATCACGAACTGCTAAAACGATGGCCATCAGTGGCTGAACAATGAGACGGAAATGTAGTGGGCCATCCCACCGGCTGATCAAATCGTGAAATACTCGTCCAAGTGTTTCGTCCATATCATCTTCCCGTCTGGTTAGAATCAAACACTGCTGTCGTTCTTACCTGTTTTTGCCGTGGCAGTGCTTGAACTTCTTGGCGCTGCCGCAATGACACAGATCGTTTCTTCCGACCTTAGAATCTCTCAGGGCATATGCCTGCATGATCTCTGCGGGATATCGATTACTCCTCACCAGCTGGGCCATCGTGCGCATATCAGGATCCACGTGCTCAAAAAAAGCATTTAGGCCGGCACACAAATAATTGTGTCCGGTCTCACCATCATTTGAATTAACAAATCGATCTTTTGGACAGCCACCATTGCAAAGAAAGCGAACACTGCATTCGACACACTGCTTCGTTAACGTCGCCCGCTTGTCGAGCCCAAATTGCCGTTGCGGAGCAGATGCCACCAGGTCAAGCATATGTGTCTCTGTAATATTGCCCAGTTTGTAATCAGGCTCGACATAGTGATCACACGAATAGACGTCTCCGTTGTGTTCTATCGCTGGTCCATAGCCGCACGTGGGTGCGTGGATGCAGAGTTTGTAGCTGCCGAAATAGGCTTCGAGGGTGACGTCAAAGAGTTGCACGTATACGCGACCGACATCTTTTCTTACCCATTCTTCAAAAACGTCGATCAAAAACCGTCCATACTGATCGGGCTGCACCGAGCGCTCGGTAACTAAGTTTCCTGTTTGCGTATAGAGTTGACGTTGCCCACCGGGGCGTTCGCTCCAACCGAGATTGGCCATTGGCAGTGTGTCGGGAGTAGCTCGTTCAATGATGGGAATAAACTGTATCCATTCGGCTCCCAGGTCATTGCGAAAGAAACGGTAAACATCGCGGCCATAATCGCCATTTGCAGCGTTAACGGTGCAGAGAATATTGAAATCAACTTTGTGATTTCGAAGATGTTCGAAACCTCGCATCACTTGCTTGAAGGTGCCGCGACCTCCTTTAGTGACACGATATGCATCGTGAATTTCCTCTGGGCCATCAAAGCTCAAACCAATCAGGAAATTGTTCTCTTTAAAAAATGCGGCCCACTCTTCGTCGATCAATGTTCCATTGGTTTGAAAGGTGTATTCAATCTGCTGACCGGGTCGCCGGTATTTTTTCGCGTACACAACTGATCGTTTAAAGAAGTCCAAACCCATCAACGCCGGTTCGCCCCCCTGCCATGCGATGGTCACGGTCGGAGTCTGGTGCGATTCGATTAACTGCTTGATGTAGGCTTCGAGAAGTTCGTCAGACATGCGGAGCTTTTCATTTGGATAGAGCATGTCTTTGGAGAGGAAGAAGCAGTATTTACAATCAAGATTGCACGCAGCACCGGTCGGTTTCGCGAGCATGTGAAACTGCGGAGGAGCCTGAGAGGATTTAATCGTGGGAGTTATGTTTACTGACATCATCATTCTCCGTCACT
>DATIBX010000707.1:0-2881 GCA_035457105.1 Pyrinomonadaceae bacterium | reverse complement strand
AAGCTGAAGCAATATCAGAAGAGTTAATCCTTCCAGATGGCTCCAATACCGAGGTCCCAAACGCGCTTGTTGAAAGCTGGAATGTCTTTGTCCTTGATCTCGTTGCCCCGAGCTTTCAAGGTGGCCCATTCACCGTTCAACTGTTTCATTCGATCCAGCGACGGCTGATTAACTCGAGGGATGTCACTCTCCGTCTG
This sequence comes from Pyrinomonadaceae bacterium, assembly GCA_035457105.1. GTDB lineage: Bacteria > Acidobacteriota > Blastocatellia > Pyrinomonadales > Pyrinomonadaceae > PSRF01. The sequence continues at coordinate 2,684 of DATIBX010000707.1, read as the reverse complement.
ATTGATCAAAAACAGGTAATTCGCCGTGAATTTATTAGGGAAGTTTTCGACGTCGTCGTAGGCCTTCGATTTACGTTGGACCATATCTTCATCCCACGCCTTCATCTTCTTCAAAAGCGCTTCACCGTCTTTCTTAACAGCATTGTATTTGTCACCGGCTGGTAGCGACGTTAGCAGCGATTCCAACTGTTTTTGTTTCTCGTACAGGCTGTTAATCATTCGATGCATCGACGTGAGCTCGTTCTCGAGACTCAACATGGTCTGATGGTATTCAGAGTAAACGGATGCGTTTGTGGGATAGAGCGGATTGGCCAGTATCTCAGCTTCAGTCGATAACGATTGCGCGCCCGTCTTCAATGTCAGACTGTATTTTCCAGGCGGCGCTTTGTGCGCGAAAAAACTGCCTTCAATGCGAACTCCAGGAACACCCGGCATCGTTGCGTAGCGCATGTCCCAGACAAATCTATTGAGTCCTTTGTTTTTAGAAAGCACTGGATCTGGCCGTGGTCCAGAATCCCATCGCTCGAATTTTTCATCAGCTTTCGATGAAAAAGTTCGCACCACATTGCCGGCTGAGTCTTTGACTTCTAGCGCAAGGTCGTCACTCTTGTTTAGTTCCGGCAGCTGATAGTAGAGCACTACACCGGTCGCTGGATTGACACCTCGAAAAGTGCCTGCTCCGGTGAACTCTTCACTCGTTTGATCCAGTTCGCTGGAACCGTTTACGAGATAGCTTCCGGCGGGTTTATAAATCGCGAAGGCCGGAATGTCTGGCCTGTACTGGCGAATCACATTCAGGTCGTCCAGTATCCAAAACCCACGACCCGAAGTCGCAGCGATTAAGTTACCTTTGTGAACCCGGAGATCTGTTATCGGCGTGATTGGCAGGTTCAGTTGGAAGGGTGACCAGTTAGCGCCACCGTTCCATGAGATATAAACACCAAGCTCAGTGCCTGCAAAAAGAAGATCCTTTCGCACGTCATCTTCGCGCACTACACGCGTGAATGCGTTTGCGGCAATGCCGTTTGTGATCTTGGTCCAGGTGGAACCGTAGTCGGTCGTTTTATATAGGCCCGGCGCATGATCATTGAATTTGTAGCGGGTCGTTGCAATGTAGGCAGTACCGTTGTCGTGCGGTGAGACTTCGATCGCATTAATCAAGCATTCGGCGAGGCCTTGCGGCGTTACATTCTTCCAGTTCGCACCATTGTCTCGAGTTACATACACCAACCCGTCGTCGCTACCCGTCCAGATCACGCCTTTCTCTTGTGGCGATTCGATGATGTAGCTCAGCGTTCCATAGTTCTCGGCGCCCACAGCTTCATTGGTGTATGGGCCACCACCTTTACCCTGTTTTTCTTTTTCATTGCGCGTGAGATCCGGTGAAGCTTCCTTCCATGTTCGACCCATGTCGCTTGTTTTCAACACATATTGTGCGCCGTGATAGAAAGTGTTGGGTTCGTGCTTGCTCCAGATGATTGGTGAATTCCAGTTGAAACGATACTTGATGTCTTTAGCGTCCATACCGAGGTATTGAATTGGCGCGGCCATAACATTTGTGCCCGCCTTCGCTCTTACATCCAATACTTCGATGGTGCCTTGATAACTGTCGCCCATCACATACTTCGGGTCGTCAGGATCGAACGCGAGGAAAGCACTCTCGCCGCCAGCGGAAGGCGACCAACTGTCGGGGGAGATGCCACCACCACCAAGTTCTCGACTCGCGATCGACACCGAAGTGTTGTCTTGTTGACCGCCATAGATGCGATAGGGGAACTGGTTATCGACATTGATGCGGTAGAACTGACCCGTTGGCATGTTGGCTTGTGTGCTCCAACTTTTTCCACTGTTGAAAGTTACCGCTGAACCGCCGTCGTTCGAAATGATGAAATTGGTTGGGTCGTTGGGATTGATCCAGAGGTCGTGAAAGTCTCCGTGAGTGCCCGACAGAGTCTCCCATGTTTTGCCGCCGTCGGTTGAGCGTAGTGCAGGTGCGCTCAACACGTAAATTGTGTTTTCGTTTTTTGGATCGATGAAGAGCTCGATGTAGTACCAGGCCCTTTGAACCAGGCGGTGCTCGTTAGTGATTCGACTCCATTTCTTTCCGCTGTTGGTGGAGACGAACAGTCCACCAGCCTCTTTATCAGAATCACTCTCAATCAGCGCATAGACTTTTTCCGGATTCGAGCGGCAAACAGCAATCGACATCTTTCCTAACTCTTCAGGCAATCCTTCTTTAAGTTTTTCCCACGTTTCACCCGCGTCAGTTGACTTGTACAGACCACTGCCTGGTCCACCGCTGATTACTTTCCAGGGAAGCCGGCCATGCTCCCACATCGCGGCGTAAAGAATGCGTGGGTTGTTCATGTCCATCGACAACTCAGACGCGCCCGTCTGCTCGTTCACGTAAAGCACATTCTTCCAGGTAGCGCCGCCGTCCACCGACTTAAATATGCCTCGTTGCGGCGACTTGCTGTAGAGGGCTCCCTGTGCAGCAACGAAGACGATGTTCGGATTTTTGGGATCGATGATGATTCGAGATATGTGCTGACTTAACTCCAGCCCAACCCGCTTCCACGTTTTTCCAGCATCGGTAGATTTGTAGACTCCGTCGCCGTGATGTGTCATGACGCCGCGAACAGCATGTTCACCCATTCCAACGAAGACAACGTTGGAGTCGCTTT